>NZ_JBOICG010000307.1:0-5642 GCF_050739995.1 Pseudomonas sp.
GTTTTCTTCCGGCGTACGGCACCGGGGTGCTGATGCAACGCATCCAGTTGGAACGC
Source organism: Pseudomonas sp. (assembly GCF_050739995.1). Lineage (GTDB taxonomy): Bacteria > Pseudomonadota > Gammaproteobacteria > Pseudomonadales > Pseudomonadaceae > Aquipseudomonas. The sequence goes on from NZ_JBOICG010000307.1 coordinate 57, forward strand.
TTGAACGGCGTAGTGGTCAGCAGTGGGCAGGGTTTTCTGCACCTGCAAGCCCTGGCCGGGCCGGATTGGCCGCAGGTGGCACAGCTGCCATTGTTCGTACCCAGCCCGCGAGTCTATGAGATGGCGCGGGCCGCAGGTGCAGAAAAAGTTGTGGATTGTCGCGGCGCGAGTGCCGCGGCTTTGTTAGTGGCGTTACGGAGCCATCCCGTTCCCACTCTCTGATACGCAAAGGACGGATACGTGAGCGAAACAGCCTTGCCTAAAGATGAAGCTCAGCCCGCGCTCGATGCGCCGGTTGCACCGGTCACCGCACCACGCCGTGGCAATGGCCTGGCAATTGTCGCTCTGCTGCTGGGTGCTGCGGGTGTTGCTGCCGGCGGCTGGGGGATCTTGCAGGTCCGCGCCTTGCAGGCCAGTAACCAGCAACAGCTGGGCCAGGTGCAGACCCTTGACGATCAGTCTCAATCTCTCAAGCAGAGCCAGCAACAGCTGTCGGCACGCCTGGCACAGTTGCCGGGTGCGGATGAACTGGAGGAGCGCCGCCGCCTGGTGGCCCAATTGCAGGGTGATCAGCAGCGTTTGAGCCAGCGTCTGGAAACAGTGCTGGGCGCCAGCCGTAAGGATTGGCGCCTGGCCGAAGCCGAGCACTTGATCCGCCTGGCCAGCTTGCGTTTGTCCGCCTTGCAGGACATCAACAGCGCGCAATCGCTGGTCCAGGGCGCTGATGAAATTCTTCGTGAACAGAGCGATCCCGGTGCCTTCGCTGCCCGCGAGCAATTGGCCAAGAGCCTTGCCGCGCTGCGCAGTACCGAGCAACCAGATCGCACCGGGCTCTATCTGCAATTGGCCGCGCTGCGTGACCAGGTCGTACAACTGGCGGCTATCGCACCGGAATACCAGCTCACTGAGCCGGCCTCCCAAGGGCGTCCGACCACCGATACGGAAAACCGCTTGAGCCAATGGTGGGAACAGATTTCCCGCTACTTCCGTATCGACTTCAACCCCGACGACAACATTCGCCCACTACTGGCTGGCCAAGGTTTGAACCAGGTACGTCTGGCGTTGAGCCTGGCCCTTGAGCAAGCGCAATGGGCGGCGCTCAACGGTGAGGTGGCGGTGTACAGTCGCTCCCTCGGTGAAGCCCGTAGCGTGCTGCAGGACAACTTCAACCAGGATAATCCGCAGAGCAAGGCGATGCTGGCGCGTATCGCCGAGCTGGAGCCCAAGACTGTGTCGGTGGTGACTCCGGACTTGGCTGCAAGCCTCGCAGCGGTGCAGGCGTACCTTGAGCGTCGCCATCTGTCTGCCGATGAAGCCAAGGCGTCGGCGGGCACGCCGGCGACCCAGGAGTAGAGCCGATGAAGCGTTTCTATGTGATCCTGGTGCTGGCGATTGCAATTGCCCTGGCATTGGCCGTGGGCATTTCGAAGCACACCGGCTATGTGCTGATCACCTATCCCCATCTGCTGCATTACGAATCGAGCCTGTGGGCCACGTTGGTGGCGGTGTTTGCCATTGGCTTGGCGATCTACCTGGTCCGCGTTTTGTTGAGCTTGCTCACTACCTCCGGTGGTGTGGTCAACCCGTGGTCGCGGCGCAATCGCAGCCGTCGTGTGCAGATCGCGATCGAACAAGGCCAGATGGACCTTGCCGAGGGCCGTTGGGCCAGCGCCGAACGCCATCTGCATCGCGCCGCCGAAGCGGAGCGCCAGCCACTGTTGTACTACCTCGGCGCGGCGCGGGCGGCTAATGAGCAGGGACGTTACGAGGAGTCCGACGGTTTGCTGGAGCGCGCCTTGGAGCGCCAGCCCCAGGCGGAACTGGCTGTTGCCTTGAGCCATGCGCAATTGCAGATGGATCGTGGCGATACGGAAGGCGCACTGGTTACCTTGCAAGCCATGCACGAGCGTCACCCCCATAACGCCCAGGTATTGCGTCAGTTGCAGCGCCTGCATCAGCAGCGAGGTGACTGGTCGTCGGTGATTCGCTTGTTGCCCGAGTTGCGTAAGGACAAAGTGCTGCCCGCCAGCGAATTGGCTGAATTGGAGCGCCGTGCCTGGGGTGAAAACCTGAGTGTGGCAGCCCAGCGTGAGGTTCAGGGCGAAGCCGGTTTGCAGTCACTTGAGAGAGCGTGGGAGCAACTGACTTCGGCCCAGCGCCAGGAACCGCAACTGGTATTGGCCTACGCCGACCAACTGCGTCGACTGGGCGCCGATGCCAAGGCCGAAGAGGTGCTGCGCGGTGCGATCAAGCGCGGTTACGACAGCCACCTTATCCGGCTGTATGGGTTACTGCGCGGCAGTGATCCGGCTCGCCAGCTGAAGTTTGCCGAAAGCTCGCTAAAGGATCATTCCGGCGATGCCAGCCTGCTTCTGACGTTGGGGCGCCTATGCCTGCAAAACAGTTTGTGGGGCAAAGCGCGGGACTATCTGGAAAGCAGCCTGCAGGTGCAACGTAATCCAGAGGCCTGTGCCGAACTGGCCCGGCTACTGGCCCAATTGGGTGACACCGAGCGCAGCAACCAACTGTTCCAGGAGGGCCTGGGGTTACTCGATAACCGCCTGTTGGCCTCTCCATTGCCAGTGCCTGTGCGGGTTTGAAGTAGGAAAAGGTGAGGGGTTGGTGCGGGCTATCTGAAAGCCAACCCTGAAACGCTGAGCAAACCCACGCTGCAAATGGCTTGTTTTGCGATTCCTACGGGTAATTGCGGTATTTCTTCCAGGTTCTTGCGGGAAGTCCCTACGGTTTCGCGGAATCGTCTGCTCTAGCGCGTATTGAAAGGGGTCGGGCCTTTCCTCTACCGTAGCGGCCTGTCTCTCGCAGTACGGATAAACAATGTCTTTGGCCCCCTTACGCTCTATGTTTTTCCTGGCGTTGATGGCTGGTGCGCTGACGTTGGGCGCGTCTTTTTACCTGGAATACGGCGCGTTGTTACAGCCTTGCTTCCTATGCCAGGTACAGCGGCTGTTTCTCGCCGCCTATGCGCTGATCAATCTGATCGCTGCCCTTCACAGCCCGGGGCGCACCGGCCTTTACCGGTACGGGCTGGCGAGCATGGGGTGTGCGTGCTTCGGTGCCATTACCGCAGTGCGTCAGGTCTTGCTGCAGAACACATCATCAGACCAGGTTCAGAATTGCTGGCCGAGCCTTCAGTACATGATTGAAAACCTTTCCTTTTGGCAGGCGCTACGATCGATGTTCAACGGCACCGTCGACTGCGTTGAAGTCAAATGGACACTGTTCGACTTGAGCCTTCCCGAATGGAGCCTGTTGTTCTTTTTGGCGATGCTTATGTTGGGGGGCATGCAGTTTTCACGGCTGATGCTCGGTCAACGTTTGCGCATTGTGCGGCCATGAAAATGAGGCTCAGGCTGTGGGACGGGATTAAACACTTGTATGAACTTTCTCTCCTGCGTACCTTGAAGCCATAGTCATGCGGGCATAATCTGGCCCGCACGCGTTATCAAAACTGTTTGTCAGACGCGGCCTTGTCCGGCTGCTGCTTTATCCTTGAAGTGTTGCGCGGGCACAAGGCGGCAGCGCCCCTATTAGGGAAGAGAGATCATCATGCTGGAAAGTTGTCAGAATGCTCAGGAACGCTGGGGTGGGGTGCACAAGCTGATCGACAGCTGGTTGAAGGCACGTCACGAACTGGTTCGGGCCTTTGATGCTCTCGGTGCCAAGCCCGAAGCATTGGCTGAGAACCGCGAACCGTTGCAGGATTTCTGTGGTGTGTTGGTGGACTACGTGTCGGCCGGCCATTTTGGCGTCTACGAGCAACTGACCAAGGAGGCGGAGGCCTTTGATGATCAGCGTGGTCTGGAGCTGGCCGAGACGATCTACCCGCGTATCGATGTCATCACTGAGAAGCTGCTGGCATTCACCGACCTGTGTGATGCCGGGAACTGTGTTGCGGCAAAATTCAAAGAGTTGGGCGCGCTGCTGCATGAGCGTTTCGAGCTGGAAGACTGCTTGATCGAAGTGCTACACAACGCTCACAAGGAAGAGCCTGCTACCCAGGCTTGATCCTCGACCGCAGTACAAAAAACGGTGCGCATGGCGTACCGTTTTTTATTGGGTCAGTGGCGAGTGCCGAGCAATTCGATCTCGAATACCAACGGTGTATACGGCGCAATCAACTCGCCTGCACCGTCGGCGCCATAGGCCTGTGCAGAGGGAATCACCAGGCGCCATTTCGCGCCTACCGGCATCTGCTGCAGCGCAGAACTCCAGCCGCTGATCACGCTGTCCAGGCGAAACCACTGCGGTTGCGTGCTCTGGTCGAAGACCGTCCCATCGGGCAGACGCCCTACATATTTCACCTGCACTTCATCACTGGCTGACGGCTTGTTACCCGTGCCCGGCACCAGCTCGGTGAGCAGGATGCCATCGGCCAACTCGCGCACACCCTTGGCTGTTTTTTCCTGGGTCAGAAATCGTTGCTCGGCGGCGAGTGCTTTTTCGCTTTGTGGAACTTGGGCGTCGGCTGTGCTCTGTGCCTCGTGTTGGGCAAGGATCTGTTCGATGCGCTCGTTATCCAGCGCCAGCGGCTTGCCTTGATAGGCCTGCTTGAGGCCGTCGACAAGGGCCTGGATCTGCAAGTCGGGGACTTCCTGGCGCAGTCGTTCGCCGAGGCTTGCACCCAGACTGTACGCGAGGTCGTGCGGGTCGGGCTCGGTGGTTTTGGAGGGCAACTGCTCGCTCGCATTGGCCACGCAAATCCCCAAGCCAAGCACTAGAAAAAGGTAACGCGACATGGGCATTCTCCCGGCGAAAGTGCGACGGATTATGCCAGTGTGAGTAGGTAAAAAGTGCCGTGGTTTTTCGTTATATCGATAAGAATTTTCTCACGGTGCAACGCAACGCAAACGATACTGTCAACATGCCCTAGCGGCGGTAAGAGCAGAGGGCTAGTATGAGCCGCACCCACGTCAGCCAGGAGGTAAACCATGTCGGCCAAACAGAAGCCTGTAAATACCCCGTTGCACTTACTCCAACAACTGTCGGGCAGCTTGCTCGAACATCTGGAAAGCGCGTGTTCCCAAGCCTTGGCCGATGCAGAAAAACTGCTCGCCAAACTGGAAAAACAACGCGGTAAAGCGCAAGAAAAGCTGCACAAATCCCGTACCAAACTGCAAGACGCCGCTACTGCCGGCAAGGCCAAGGCTCAAGCCAAAGCCAAAGACGCTGTCAAAGAACTTGAGGACTTGCTGGACGCTCTCAAGGATCGCCAAGCTGAAACCCGCGCCTACATTTCCCAACTCAAAAAAGATGCCCAGGAAAGCCTGAAATTGGCTCAGGGTGTTGGTCGTGTGAAGGAGGCCGTCGCTAAAGTGCTGGGCGCTCGTAGCTCTGCAAAAGCGGTTGCTGCTAAAGCACCTGCTAAAGCGGTAGCCAAACCAGCTGCTAAAACTGCTGCTGCAAAACCAGCCGCCAAGCCAACTGCCAAAACCGCTGCTGCGAAACCGGCCGCCAAGCCAGTTGCTAGAACCGCTGCTGCAAAACCAGCCGCCAAGCCAGCTGCGAAAACTGCTGCTGCTAAACCGGCCGCCAAGCCAGATGCTAAAACTGCTGCTGCAAAACCAG
>NZ_JBOICG010000308.1:0-1684 GCF_050739995.1 Pseudomonas sp.
CAGTAACACCGTGTCGATGCTTTCGCAGGCAAGCCAGCTCCCACAGTGATTGGGTTTTCAAATCAGAATTTGAGGGTGGCTGCCTGGCTCGTCGCTTCAACACCTTGCTGGCCGCTCGGGCCGATCAGTTGTACCTGAATTTTCTGGGTGGTGGGGAAGGTCTTGAACACCTGGGTCAGGTCCAGATTGCTCAGCGCCGTCGGTGTGGCGCAAGTGAACTGATAGTGGGCGTGGATTTCGCTGTGGTCGTGATGATGTTCGTGGGCGGCCGCGCCTTTGCCGTCGGTGGCGTGGTCGTCATCGTCGTCGTCATGATCGGCTTCAGGTTTGTCGCCGAACAGCGGGCTGTTGAGTTCTTGGGTGCTGACCACGCAGCCGGCGCCCTTGGGCAGGCTGAACAGGGCCTGTGGGTTCTCCAGCTGTTTGCGTGCGGCCGCGACCTTGGCTTTGTCGGCTGGGGTAGTGGCCTGGTGTTCGAAGCCCACGAGGTTCATGGCCGGGCTGTCAAACTCCAACTCCAGTGCCTGTCCGTCGAGTACGGCGTTAAGGCGGCCAACGCCATGTTCATGGGCGCCGAGGCTGCCGTGTTCATGCTCGTGATCGTCGTGAGCGTGGGCGACAGCCAGTGGCAGCAGGGCAAACGGCAAAGCGAGCAGCAGACGACGCATGAGAGGGCTCCAGAACATGAAAGTTTTGTTATGTGATCTTATAACAATAATGCCGGGAGTTTGAACGCCCGCTTGGCGTTGCGCAAGTCGCGTGGGAGCATGCCTGTCAGAAAAATGCAGGAGTAAGGACGATGTTGCGAATTCGTGGAACGGTCGGCGATCTGCCGGTGGATTTGACCTTGGAACTCGACGAGGGCGACTGGGCTCGGTTGGGCGCACAGTTGCAGGCTGCCCCCGCGCCAACGGCGACATCCGTTGCGCCAGTCAAACAGACCGATGATCTGTGGCAGAGCGCCCAGGAACTATTGCGCAAAGCCGGGCAGCTCAGCGGGTTGGAGTTGTTGGATCAACTGGAAGGGTTGGCCGGCGATGCTGCGTCCGGCAAGCGCTTGCTGGTGCGCTTGCGGCACAGTGCCAATGTGAAAGTGGCCAGCGGCGCCGATACGCCGCTGTACAGCTGGGTCGGCGCCTAGTACAGCGCGGCGAACAATTTGCGGCGATAGACGGTGACCAGCGGATGGTCATTGCCCAGCAGTTCGAACACCTGCAGCAATGTCTTGTGCGGCAAGCCTTCACTGTAGCTGCGATTGCGGATAAACAGCTTCAGCAAACCTTCCAGCGCCGCGTCGTATTGCTGGCGTGCCAGTTGTTGAATCGCCAGTTGATAGGCCGCTTCATCGTCCTGCGGGTTTTGCGCCAGGCGGCTTTTCAGCTCGGCGGCGTCGGGCAGGTCGGCAGCCTGGCGCAGGAAAGTGATCTGTGCCTTGGCCCCGGCGAGCGCGGCTTTGTGATCATCGCTCTTCACGGCATCCAGCACAGTCTGGGCTTCACCCAGTTCGCCGCGTTCGGCCAGGCAGCGCGCGTACAGGATCAGCGCAGCGGCGTTGGTGTTGTCCTCGCCCAACAGCGCGACCAGCAGCGCTTCGGCATCGCTGATACGCCCATCGGCAAACAGCGCTTGAGCCTGTTCCAGTGGGTCGGCCGCAGCCGGCGGTGGCATCTGCACATGCGGCTCC
>NZ_JBOICG010000309.1:0-3479 GCF_050739995.1 Pseudomonas sp.
TTTGTGGACAGTGTGGATCTGAATGTCCTGCGCAGCGTGCTCGAATGGCGTCGCGCCGGGCAGCGGGTGGTGTTGTACAGCGTGGTTCAGACCTGGGGGAGTGCACCACGTCCACCGGGGGCCATGCTGGCGCTGCGTGGCGATGGGGTGGTGATCGGCTCGGTGTCTGGCGGCTGCATCGAGGATGACTTGATCGCACGCCTGCAGGACGGTCGCCTGCCTGACGACGGCCCACCGGTACAACTGGTGACCTACGGCGTCACCCGCGATGAGGCGGCGCGCTTTGGTCTGCCGTGCGGTGGCACGTTGCGCCTGACCGAAGAGCGGGTAGACGATTGGCAGTGGGTCGCACAGCTACTGGCGCGCTGTGAGGATCACCAGATCGTTGCCCGGGAGCTGAACCTGGTGACAGGTGCCGTGACCCTGAGTGAGGCCGGCAAGGATGATGTGGTCAGCTTCGATGGCGAACACCTGCGGGCTATCTACGGCCCACGCTGGCGGCTGCTGTTGATAGGTGCCGGGCAACTGTCGCGCTATGTAGCGGAAATCGCGCGTTTGCTGGATTTCGAAGTGCTCATCTGCGATCCGCGGGAAGAGTTTGTCTATGGTTGGGAAGAGCAGCATGGTCGCTTTGTACCGGGCATGCCGGACGAGGCGGTGTTGAATATCCAGACGGATGAGCGCACGGCCATTGTTTGCCTGACCCATGATCCGCGCCTGGATGATATGGCGCTGCTCACGGCGTTGAATTCTGCAGCGTTCTACATCGGCGCCCTCGGCTCGCGGGTCAATACCCAGAAACGCCGGGAAAACCTGGCGGCACTGGGAGTATCGGCGGAGGCGATAGCACGTTTGCATGGGCCGATCGGTTTGCATATTGGTAGTCACACACCGGCGGAAATCGCCTTGTCGTTGATGGCGGAAATTGTCGCGATCAAGAACGGTGTGGCGCCGATGCAGAAGAAACTGATGCCGGTGATGGCGCAGTGACAGTCACTGCGATTGTGCTCGCTGCGGGGCAGGGCAGTCGTTTCCGCGTCGAGGCCGGGGCTGATAAAGACAAGTTATTGGCCGATTGCGTAGGCCTGGATGGCGTGATTCGGCCGGTGATCGAGCAGGTGCTGAGGAATTTGCCCGTGGGCGTTGTCAGGCGCTGGTTGGTGACCTCTCCGGAGCGCTCGGAAGTCATTCGGTTAGCTCGGGTGTATGGCTGCGAAGTTTTGCTGCTTCATTCAGCCGGCATGGGCGACAGTATTGCCGCAGCGGTCGCAGCCAGTAGCCCGTCGGACGGCTGGCTGGTGGTGTTGGGGGATATGCCGTTTATCCAACCGTCGAGTATTGAGCGGGTGATCGATGGGATGGAGCAGGGCGGCATCAGCGTGCCCGTACAGGAGGGGCGGTATGGGCATCCTGTGGCGTTCGGCCGGGAATTTGGGCCAGGGTTGATGGCGCTGAGCGGGGATCGCGGGGCCAGGTCGTTGTTTGCTGAAGCGATAGTGAACGAAGTGCTGGTCGAAGATGTTGGTGTGCTTTGGGATATCGACGTGCCGCAGTCCTTGAGTTTCAAGCCTATCTAAATGTGAGAAGGAGCAAGCCCCCTCCCACATTTGATCGGGACACACTGCATAAAAAAGCCCCGCCTGAGTGATCAGGCGGGGCTTTTTAATTGCTGCTGGAATCAGACGAGAGGTTTGCTCTCGTGTTCTGCTTCCTGTGCCGCGGCAGCAGCAGCGGCGGCTTCAGCTTCCTTGCGACGACGACGCACTTCACGTGGGTCGTTCGGTGCACGGCCGTTCTCGGTCAGGGCGCTGACCGGTGCGGCTTCAACCACTGGAGCGGCCACTTCGGCAACCACCGGCGCTTCAACCACTGGCGCTGGTTCAACGGCCGGAGCGGACTCAACCACCGGGGCTGGCTCGGCGACCACGACTTCAGCAACCGGTGCTGGTGCTTCTTCTACCACAGGGGCTGGTGCTTCAACCGGTACTGCTGGTTCGGCGTGCCATTGGAAGGCGGTCTGTTCTTCACGAACTTCTCGTACTTCTGGCGCGGCTTCGACAGCCGGTGCTTCAACCACGGCCTCAACGACTGGCTGAGGCTCAACCACAGGTGCTGGCTCAACAACCGCCACTTCAACTTCTGGTTGGGCTACAGGAGCCTGTGCAACTTCCACTTCCGGAACAACCGGCGCTTCGATTGGGGTGGTGGCTTCGACCACCGGTGCTTCCACGACTGGCGCTTCAACCACAGGTGCTTCAACCGCTGGCGTCTCGGCAACAGCTGTCTCAACAACCACAGTTTCTTCGATAGCAGCGGTAGCGCGCTCAGCCTGCTCGTGTGCCTGGGCTTCAGCTGGAGCGCTGATGACCGAACTGGCAACGGCAGCGGTAACGGCCAGACCGGCAGCCAGTTCGGCGCCAGTTGGTTCGCCAGTAGCGGCTTCTGCGTTTTCGCCAGTTTCTTCCGAACCTTCGATCACGTTGCCGTTGGCATCGCGTTGACGCTCACGACGGTTGCTGCGACGACGCTGGCCACGGGAGCGACGGCGTGGACGATCGCCTTCGGCGCCTTCCTGGCCGTCGTCCTGCAGTTGCTCTTCGCCGGTCAGCACTTCTTCTTCGCTGGCGGCAGCGGCGTGTTCGGCACGTGGTTGACGCTCTTCACGCGGTGGGCGTGGTTGACGTTCCTCACGAGGTGCACGCTCTTCACGCGGCTGGCGAGCCGGGCGTTCTTCGGCGACAACCGCTGCACCGGCAACGGCTGGAACGGCGTCCAGCGGCTCGCGCAGTTCACGTACACGCTCCTCACGCTCGCCACGTGGCTTGCGGTCTTCGCGTGGGGCACGTGGAGTGCGTGGTGCGCGCTCTTCGCGCGGTGCACGTTCTACCGTCGGGGTCTCTTCACGAGCTTCGCGAGGTGCACGCTCTTCACGTGGCGCGCGTTCTTCACGCGGAGCACGTTCTTCGCGCGGTTTGCGCTCTTCGTCACGACGACCGTTGCGGTTACGGCTCTGCTGGCGACCGTTGCGACGTTCTTCGTTGCGCGCCGGACGCTCGGCAGCTGGTTTTTCAACCACAACCGGAGCGGCTGGCTCTTCCTTGGTGGCGAACAGGCTGACCAGCGACTTCACCAGGCCTTTGAACAGGCTTGGCTCAGGCAGTGCGGCCGGTGCGGCAACCGGAGCGGCGACTTCGGTCGGAACCGGTGCGTTGGCGCGAGCCGGCGCAGTCTTGACCGCAGCTTCCTGGCGAACCAGGGTGCGGGTCGCAGCGGCTGGCTGGACTTCTTCCACTTCGGCAGCGGCAGCGGCGATTTCGTAGCTGGACTGGCCGCTGTGGGCTTCAGGGCTGTCATCACGCAGGCGCTGCACTTCGAAGTGCGGCGTTTCCAGGTGATCGTTCGGCAGAATCACGATGCGGGCGCGGGTGCGCAGTTCGATCTTGGTGATCGAGTTGCGTTTTTCGTTGAGCAGGAACGCG
>NZ_JBOICG010000310.1:0-15372 GCF_050739995.1 Pseudomonas sp.
CGGCGACGAATACGTGCACCGTATCGGCCGTACCGGGCGTGCCGGCAACGATGGCCTGGCCATCTCGCTGATCTGCCACGGTGACTGGAACCTGATGTCGAGCATCGAGCGCTACCTCAAGCAGTCGTTCGAGCGCCGTACCATCAAGGAAGTCAAAGGCACCTACACCGGGCCGAAGAAGGTCAAGGCGTCGGGCAAGGCCGTTGGCGTGAAGAAGAAAAAGACTGACGCCAAGGGCGACAAAAAGAAAACCGGCGCCAAGTCGCCAACCAAGCGCAAGATCGCCAACCGTCCGAAGACCGACAACCTGTCGCTCGTCAGCAAGGACGGCATGGCACCGCTCAAGCGTCGTAAACCAGAGACGCCGGCTGCCGAGTAAGGCAGGGGTGAATTGAAAAAACCGGACGATTGTCCGGTTTTTTTATGGCTGTGGGTTTTGTAACTCGTCAGCCTGGCGAAACTGTCAGATCGGTAATCTGCCGCTAAGGTGGCTGACAGCCGGTCGCCCCTAATCTGCTGCCATTCAACTCATGGAATTGAATCGGCATGCACTCCAAAACCACCCGACGAACTTTTGTCAAAGGCCTGGCCGCCGGCGGCTTGCTGGGCGGGCTCGGGCTCTGGCGCAGCCCGGTCTGGGCCTTGACGAGTCCCGGTCAGCCCACGGTGCTCGCGGGCAGCGAATTTGATCTGTTCATCGATCAGTCCCCGGTCAACCTCACAGGCCGCCAGCGTACCGCGCTGACCATCAATGGCAGCTTGCCTGGCCCGCTGTTGCGCTGGCGTGAAGGTGACACCGTGACCTTGCGCGTGAAAAACCGCCTGGCCGAGCCGACCTCGATCCACTGGCACGGCATCCTCCTGCCGTCGAACATGGATGGTGTGCCTGGCCTGAGCTTCCAGGGCATCGAGCCGGGAGGCGTGTTTGTCTACCAGTTCAAGGTCAAGCAGCACGGCACCTACTGGTACCACAGCCATTCCGGCTTCCAGGAGCAACAGGGTGTATATGGCCCGCTGGTGATCGATCCGAAGGAGCCCGAGTCGTTCAGTTACCAGCGCGATTACGTGGTGATGCTGTCGGACTGGACCGATGAAGACCCCGTCGCGCTGATGAAGACCCTCAAGAAACAGTCGGACTACTACAACCTGCACAAGCCGACCGTGGGCGATTTTGTACGGGATGTGGGCAAGCAAGGCTGGTCGGCCACGGTTGCCGACCGCCTGATGTGGGCGCAGATGAAGATGAACCCTACGGACCTGGCCGATGTCAGCGGCGAGACCTACACCTACCTGCTCAACGGCCAGCCTCCCGGTCGCCATTGGACCGGGGTGTTTCAGGCGGGCGAAACGATTCGGCTGCGCTTTATCAATGGCTCGGCGATGAGCTATTTCGATGTGCGCATCCCGGGGCTGAAGATGACCGTGATCGCTGCTGACGGCCAGCCCGTGCGGCCGGTGAGCGTCGATGAGTTCCGCATCGCCGTGGCGGAGACTTTTGACGTACTGGTCGAGCCGACGGCAGCGGCCTATACGCTGTTTGCCCAGTCGATGGACCGCAGCGGTTATGCCCGCGGCACTCTCGCCCGTGAGGCTGGGGCGGTGGCTCCGGTGCCCGAGCTGGACCCGCGCCCCTGGATCACCATGAACGATATGGGCATGGGTGGCATGGATCACGGTGCCATGGCGGACATGCCGGATATGGAAGGCATGGATCACAGCGCCATGTCGATGCAGGCCCATCCCGACAGCGAGCAGGACAACCCGCTGGTGGATATGCAAGCCATGAATCCGGTGCCCAAGCTCGACGACCCCGGCATCGGCCTGCGTAACAATGGTCGGCATGTGCTGACTTACGCTGACCTGCGCAGCACCTTCGAAGATCCCGACGGCCGCGATCCCAGCCGTACCATCGAGCTGCACCTCACCGGGCATATGGAGAAGTTCGCCTGGTCATTCAATGGCGTGAAGTTTTCCGATGCAGAGCCTTTGCAACTGACCTATGGCGAGCGGGTTCGGCTGGTGTTGGTCAACGACACCATGATGAGCCACCCCATTCATCTACACGGCCTCTGGAGTGACCTGGAAGACGAAAACGGCCAGTTCCAGGTTCGCAAGCACACCATCGATATGCCGCCCGGTTCCCGGCGCAGCTACCGCGTAACCGCCGATGCGCTGGGGCGCTGGGCCTATCACTGCCACCTGCTGTACCACATGGAAATGGGCATGTTCCGTGAGGTGCGCGTGCATGAATAAGGAAGCGAGCATGAGCCATCGTGTTGTATTGGCTTTCATTGGGTTGGCGCTCACGCCGCTGGCATTGGCGGGTGAGTTTCAGGGTATGAGCCCGGCGTCACCCGCACTCAGCGAAAGCCGCACGCCGATTCCGGCCTTGACCGACGCTGATCGCGCTGCGGTGTACAACGCCCCCGGTGGTCACATGGTTCACGACAGTGCGATCAACTCGCTATTGCTGATCAACCAGTTGGAATGGCAAGACGGCAACGGCGAGGGTGCGCTGAACTGGGATATCAAGGGCTGGGTCGGCGGCGATATCGACCGCCTGTGGCTGCGCAGTGAGGGCGAGCGCAGTGCCGGTCGCACTGAAAGCGCCGAGGTGCAGGCACTGTGGGGGCATGCCATCAGCCCGTGGTGGGACCTGGTGGGCGGTGTGCGCCAGGACTTCAAACCGGGGGATGGCCAGACCTGGGCAGCGTTCGGTACACAGGGCATGGCGCTGTACAACTTTGAAGCTGAAGCCACGTTGTTTGTCGGTGAGGCGGGACGTACCGCTGCCCGATTGGAAGGCGACTACGACATCCTCCTGACCAACCGGCTGATCCTGCAGCCCACTGCGGAACTCAATTTCTATGGACGTAACGATCCGCAGCGCGGCATCGGCTCGGGCCTGTCGGAAAGTGAGCTGGGCTTGAGGCTGCGCTACGAAGTCCGCCGTGAATTCGCGCCCTACGTGGGTGTCACCTGGAACCGCAGCTATGGCCAGACCGCGCAATATGCACGTGATGAAGGCGAAGACAGCAGTCAGGTGCGCTGGGTGGTGGGTGTACGCCTGTGGTTCTGACGTTTTTACTCTTCCTATAACTCGCCGCCATGAGCGGCCTGGAGTCTTGCATGTCAATGTTGAAAACCGCCCTGGCGGGCGCTGTGTTGTGGACGGGATTGATCACCAGTCTGGCGGCTTCGGCGCATCCGAAGTTGTTGTCGTCCGCCCCGGTCGATGGGGCAAAGGGGGCACCACCGGCCGTGATCGAGCTGCGTTTCTCGGAGAACCTGCTGACGCAGTTTTCCGGCGCCAAGCTGACCATGACCGATATGCCTGGCATGCCGAATTCGCCGATGCCGGTGAAGGCCAGCGTCGCGGCCAGCAGCGATCCCAAGGTGATGTTGATCAAGCCGGCCGTTGCGCTTGCGGTTGGCAGTTACCGGGTTGATTGGCGCGCGGTGTCGTCCGACACCCACCCGATCCTCGGCAATGTGGTGTTCAGCGTCCAGCCATGAATGAACTGGTTCAGGTTTTTCTGCGCTTCGCCCTTTATCTGGATTTGATGCTGGTGTTTGGCCTAGGGCTGTTTGGACTTTATGCCGATAGCAGGCTGTTGAATCTGAAACCGTTGTTGCGAGTGTTGGCGAGTTTGGGGGTGCTGTTTTCGGTAGCGTCGCTGCTGTCCATGACCCAGGCCATGAGCGGCGCCGAGGATTGGCAAACACTGTGGCCCCATTTACAGATGATGCTCTGGCAGACCGAACTGGGCTGGAGTTGGTGGCTACGTATTGTTGCGCTGGTGTGGGTGATGCTCAACACCCGATTGGCCACTTTGTTCGGGGCCGTCGCATTGGTGACGCTGGTGTGGACCGGACATGGAGTGATGCATGAGGGCACACTTGGGGGGTGGCATATTCTCAGTGACAGTGCGCACCTGTTGGCAGCGGCGGGGTGGCTCGGGGCATTGGCGGCGTTCGGTTTGTTGCTGATGAGCACGTCTTTGCAGGCGGTGCAGGTATTGGCACACACCTTGGCGGGCTTTGAGCGTGTGGGCGCGGTATTCGTCGCGGTGTTGATCGGCACGGGCGTGGCGAATTATCTGTTTGTGGTCGGGCCGAACCTGGATGGCATCACGGGTGGCCTTTACGCGATCCTATTGTGCTTCAAGTTGGGATTGTTCGGCCTGATGTTGGGGCTGGCGGCACTCAATCGCTCCCATCTGACGCCGTTGCTGCAGCGTTCCATGGCGCAGGGCGAGCATGGAGTGGCGCGTAAAGCGTTGCGCCGCAGCATCGTCCTGGAGTTTGCGGCGGCGGTGCTGATCCTGGCACTGGTGGCTTGGCTGGGGACGTTGGCGCCGAATTAGGATAGTGTGCTTTTCAGGCATTTAAGCGCCTCAATAAAACGACCGTACAGCCTTCAAGGTCAACAGACCGTCGCATTGCGAATTGTGTCCGGAGTAGGCTGAGCAATCGGTGCCGCTGAGGCTGGAGCCGCTGTAGATCAGGTCGAGGTCAATGCCTTTCCATGCGCGGGAAAACTGTACCGACCAATCGCTGAAACTGCTGATGGAGCCGCCATCCACCGACACCGGGCTGCCCAACTGATGGGTGGTGTACTTCATGCTCACGCCGATGCCGAAGGGTTGCGTGCCACCGAGGTCGGCGAACAATGTGCTGTCCTGGCGATCCGGATCGTTGCTGAAGGAGACGCCGAAGCGGTTGCCCAACAGGTTGAGGCCGCCGTAGAACTCCTGGCTGTCGAGGGGGCTGAGCTTGGGGTAGCTGTAGTGGATCAACCCGACTTCGTAGCCCAGGGTCTGGTCGAAGGGGCGCTTGAAGCCCAGGTAGGAATCGACTTCGAGGTTATTGGCCGAAGCCAAGCCCATACTGGGGGCGAACTGGCCGAAATACAGGCCGCTGTCATGGCTCAGGTCCAGGCCGCCGTGAAACGAGTCGCTGCCCGGCGATGTGGGTTTCACCAGCCCTTGGGCCATGCTGCGGCTGGGCGTCGTGCCCAATTTCAGATCGAAGTCGCCCAGTTCGCGCTGGAAAATCTGCGCTTCGGCCAGGGGGCTCGCCAATAGGGCGCCGATCAGGAAAATGCAGGGTTTGAGCATGCTTCACTCCATGAGAAAGCGAGGAGCAGTAACGGGTATGTCGGGCAGATGCCCGTTTTAGACGTGTGCAAGCATACCGGCGAATGCCAGGCGGTGAGCCCCGTTCGTCGATTGGTATAGATAAGAGAGGGTATTTCGGGCTCTAGTCCTAGCGCCTTGAAGGCAAGACGCTTAGGGACCAGGTGTACTGCGCAGGTATTACTTTTTGCCCAGGCTGATCTGCTTGGACGGGCCGAAAGTCTGGCCGCTCACGCCCTTGGCAATTTGCTGGATTTCGCCACCGGACTTGAGGAAAGCAGCAATCTGGCTGTTGATCGATTCGCTGGTTTCAACGGCGGGAGCTGGCTTTGCTTTGCTGTTGGATGCTTTTACGCGCATGGCGGCCACTAACCTGTAGAAAATTAACTTGGCCAGGCATCGTACAGGAAATACTTGACAATTGCTTGGTAAATATCCCCGGGGAATAACGGGGGCAACGGAAAATAGCCGAAGTTTATCTTTGGAATAATCCTCTAACTTACTGTTTTAACTCGAAACCACGGGGTATACGGTGGGGCATGCCCAGGAAAAATTCAGGCGTTCGATCAGACGAGCGGAGCGCCGTCAGCAGAAAGCCACGCCAGCCCGCGATTTCGCACGCGTACGCGCGTATCGAGCCCAACTCGGGTAGAATGCCGCCCACGTAACGAGGGTATTTGGAAATGGCTTTAGTCGGGCGCTACAACAGCTTGCAAGTGGTTAAACACACTAACTTTGGTTTGTACCTGGATGGTGCGCAAGATGGTGAAATCCTCTTGCCCAATCGGTATATCCCCAAAGATATTCCCAGTGAAGATGAAGATTGGCTTAACGTTTTCATTTATCTGGACAGCGATGACAAACTTATTGCCACGACTGAAAAGCCCAAAGTTCAAGTAGGCGAATTTGCCAGTTTGAAAGTCGTGGAAGTCAACAGTATCGGCGTATTCCTCGATTGGGGTTTGCCCAAGGATCTGTTGCTTCCGTATTCGGAAGAAAAACGCCAGTTGACCGCCGGTGAGTATTGCGTGGTGCACGTCTATCTCGACAAGCACACCAAGCGCATCACCGCCACCGCACGCCTGGACCGTTACCTGGACAAAACCCCTGCCAACTACCAGGTGGGTCAGGAAGTCGACTTGCTGGTGGCCGAAGCCACGGACATGGGCTTCAAGGCGATCATCAACAACAAGCACTGGGGCTTGATCCACAAGAACGAAGTGTTCAAGTTCTTGCGCCCGGGTAAGGAAGAAAAAGGCTTTATCAAGGAGATCCGCGCCGATGGCAACATCAGCCTGAGCCTGCAGCCGGTCGGCCAGGAAGCGGCTTCCAGCCTCAACTCGAAGATCCTCGCCAAGTTGCGCGAAAACAACGGCACCTTGCCGGTCAGCGACAAGAGCGACCCCGCGCTGATCAGCAACTTGTTCGGTGTGAGCAAAGGCAATTTCAAGAAGGCCATTGGTGCGCTCTACAAGCAGGGACAAATTGTGATTCATGCGGATCGCATTGAACTGAGCTGAGCCTGGCCTGCTCTTCTGTAGGCGCCCGTCGGCGTCTACAGAGGTACATACGATCCGGGCTGCCTGCTCCATCGCAGGCTACCTGTGTGCACATCGGGTGCAGCACTGATTGTGTACAGGATTTATCTGCACCGTTGCTGAGCATCGTCCCCGTCTATAGAACCCTTTGAATTCCTTTGGAGCGCCGATCCAAGGGGATTGTGTGCCATTGGCACGCATTCTGCTGAATGCCTCGTATACAAACCATGCCGCCTACCGTATGCACACCGCAACGGCAGTGCAGGCCGGTATCTCGAGGAGCCAAGCGATGACCGAACAATTGCCCAAAGGCTACAGCCCGCGCCTGTACAACCAGGACCTGGGACCGCTGCCGCAAAAATGGACCTGGTACAACATCTTCGCCTTCTGGATGAGCGACGTGCACAGCGTCGGGGGCTATGTGTTCGCCGCCAGCCTGTTTGCCCTCGGCCTGGCGAGTTGGCAGGTATTGATCGCGTTGCTTGCTGGTATTTGCATCGTGCAGTTGATCGCCAATCTGGTGGCCAAACCCAGCCAGCAAGCTGCCGTGCCCTATCCGGTGATCTGTCGGCTGGCCTTCGGTGTGTTCGGGGCGAATATTCCGGCAGTGATACGCGGCTTGATCGCCGTGGCGTGGTATGGGATTCAGACGTATCTGGCGTCCAGCGCGCTGATTATTGTGGTGCTGCGCTTCTTCCCACAGATAGCGGTTTATGCCGAGCCGCATTTCGCCGGTTTGTCTTACTTGGGGTGGTTTGGTTTCCTAAGCTTGTGGGTGTTGCAAGCGGCAGTGTTCTGGGCCGGCATGGAGTCCATTCGTCGTTTCATCGATTGGGCGGGGCCGGTGGTGTATGCGGTGATGTTTGCCTTGGCCGGCTGGATCGTATGGAAGGCCGGCTGGGCAAATGTCAGCTTCACCCTGGCGGAAAAATCCCTGTCGGGTTGGCAAGCCTTCGGCCAGGTGATTGTGGCGACGGCGCTGGTGGTGTCGTACTTCTCTGGACCTACGCTGAATTTTGGTGATTTCAGCCGCTACTGCCGCAGCATGCACGACGTACGACGCGGCAATTTCTGGGGGCTGCCGGTAAATTTCCTGGCGTTCTCCCTGGTCACCGTGGTGATCGTTTCGGGCACCTTGCCGGTGTTTGGCGAGATGCTCCACGACCCCATCGCCACCGTCTCGCGCATCGACAACAGCATGGCGGTGCTGCTCGGCGCCTTTGCCTTCGTCACTGCGACCATCGGCATCAATATCGTTGCCAACTTCGTATCGCCAGCGTTTGATTTTGCCAATGTCGCGCCAAGCAAAATCAGCTGGCGGGCTGGTGGAATGATCGCGGCCGTCGCATCGATCTTCATCACCCCTTGGAACCTGTTCAATAACCCGTTGATGATCCACTACACCCTGGACGTTCTCGCGGCGTTCATTGGCCCTTTGTTCGGCATTCTGCTGGTGGACTTCTACCTGATCAAAAAGCAGAGGATCGACGTGGATGCGCTGTTCGATGACAGCCCGAGGGGACGCTACTACTTCGACGGCGGCGTGAATTGGACCGCGGTCAAGGCCCTGGTGCCCGCGACGCTGGTGGGTGTCGCGATCACCTTCACCCCGGCGCTGCAGGGCATGGCCAACTTTGCCTGGTTTACCGGGTGCTTCCTGGGAGGGCTGTTTTTCCTGGTGCTCGCTCGTCGAGAGCAGGTTCGCTTGCCGGCACCGCTGGTTGCCGGCTGATCAATACCGCGCCCGCCAACACCATGCCGCCGCCGGCAATGATCAAGGCCGGCTGCAGGCCGCCGCTCAAGTGGCTGCTCACCGACGCGAGTAGTGGCCCACATAATTGTCCAATGGCAAAGCTTGCGGTTAGCAGCCCGGTGTTGCGCTGGTAGCCGTGGGGTGCGACTTCCCGCAGGCGTGCCATGACCAACTGCATGCAGGCCAGGAAGGGGGCGCCGCAGAGCAATACGCCCAATGCCAGGCCCCAGCCATTGCCCAACAAGCAGGCGAACACCCCAGCTGCTTGAAGCCACAAGGTGCTCATCAACCAGCGGCGGGTGGTGTGCGGGTCCTTGCGGCGCAGGCTTGCCACCACTACGCCCAATGCAGCAGCCAGTCCAAAGCATGGCCAGAATAGATCGGCTTGCCAGTCACCTTTGAACTGAGCGCTGGCCATTTGCGACAGAAAGGTCGCCGGAATGATGTAACCCAGGCCATACAGGAAATAAATCCAGCACAGGTGCGTGATGCTGCCATTGCTGCCCGCGTGGTGGGCGTGGGCCACTGGGATGGTCGGTTGTGGTAGGAACGGCAGGATGGCCAGCAACATCACCAGCGCCACCACGCCATACACCAACCACAGCGTTGCGGAGCTTTGCCCCAGCAAGTTCGAGCCCAGTGCCAGCAGCCCGGTCAGCAGAATGCCCAGCCCAGGACCGGCAAACACCAAGGCCCCCAGGCGCGGGCGCCCAACGGCAATCGCCAGGGGCTGGCTCAAACTGGCGATCATCACCAACGCCCAGGCACTGGCAACACCGGTGCCGAAGCGCAGCAACAGATGCGGCCAGAAACCCTGGGCCCAATACGATGCCAGGGTCAACAGCACGCAAAGCCACAGCCCGCCGTACATCCTTGCGCGCACATGGTGATGGCTGCGGGCGAAGATCGAATCCACAGCGCCGACGAAATAGCCCAGGTAATTGGCCGCCGCGATCAGGCCCGCGCCGGTCAAGTCGATCTGCCCTTCACTGAGCAGATGGGGCATCTGCGGTGTTAAGGCAAAACGGCCAATGCCCATGGCCATCATCAAGGCGACAAAGCTGGCGAGTAAGCGAATCAGGGGGGACATGTTCAGGTTTCCTGCAAGGCAGCCATTGACCTTCAGGCTAAAGCCGATTGACTTTCTGTAAAAATGAATAATAGTGAGTAACTTGTTCAGTTTTGGAGAAAGGTATGGAGTTCAGTCAATTGCGCATTTTCCAGGCCGTGGCGGAAGAGGGCTCCATCACCCGTGCGGCTGAGCGCCTGCACCGCGTGCCGTCGAACCTGTCGACGCGGCTCAAGCAGATGGAAGAGCAACTCGGCGTCGATTTGTTCGTGCGCGAACGTCAGCGTTTGCAGCTTTCTCCTGCGGGCAAAGTGTTGTTGGACTACAGCACGCGCCTGTTGGCATTGCACGACGAGGCCCATGGTGCCGTCCAAGGTGGCCAGCCAGCCGGTGATTTTGTGCTGGGCAGCATGTACAGCACCGCCGCGATTCACTTGCCGAAGTTGCTGGCGCGTTATCACAAGGCGTATCCGATGGTGAACCTGCAGGTGCAATCGGCGCCCAGTGGTGAGTTGCTCGAAGGTTTGATCACCGGTCGCCTGGACGCGGCGCTGGTGGACGGTCCCATCACCATCGCCACCCTGGATGGTGTGCCCTTGTGTGAAGAACGGCTGGTGTTGATTTGCGAAGCCGATCATCCACCCGTACGCGGCCCCCAGGACGTGGCGGGCCGCTCGGTGTTCACCTTCCGCCGCAGTTGTGCTTACCGTGCGCGCCTGGAAACCTGGTTTTCCCACGATCGAGTGGCGATGGGCCGTGCCATCGAGATCGAGTCTTACCAAGGCATGCTTGCCTGTGTGACTGCCGGTTCCGGTGTGGCGCTGATGTCCGAATCCATGCTCGATAGCCTGCCGGGCAAGGGCAGCGTGTCCGTTCATCCCCTGACTGGGCCATTTGCTACTGCGACGACCTGGCTGATGTGGCGAAAGGGTATGCTCGGCGCTAACCTCAATGCATGGATCGACCTGCAGCAAGAAGGCAGCGCGGATTTCCTGCAAGACACGCGGGCGATTGCTTGAACGATCCGACAGGATTCAGATCAATTTGGTAATAATTCGTTGTGGTTTCGTTCAAGCATTACGTAGGACTTAGAGCTACTATCACTGTAGGAAAAGGCGACAGAACTCCCGCCGACCCGCATTACCCTCAAAGGGGGCAACCATGAAAGAGAAAATTCAAAACTGGCTCCATGATCTGGGTGTTGCATTGGGCTTGATCGAGCCTCCGCTGCAGCCGGTGCCGATTCGTACTGATGACGAGCAGCGTCGGCCACGCCGCAGGTAAGTCCTGAAGCGCTCACGCGATCCCGTCGCGCGGGCGCTGCACCATGGATTGTTTATCAGGGCGTGTTCGGTTTCTTGTAATCCGAGTGCATTCGTCGTTCATTTCGTACTGCCCGCAATTATCTGACGAGGCACGTTTCATCGTCAGAGACTTCTTCTTATTCCGTCATCCGTGCCCTTTTTCCAATTCGCCTTTCTATATTTTTGCCTTCACATGGAAGAATGGGCATTGGAATGTTGCGTATTGATAACGAAGGAATGCTGATTTCCGACAGGGTCGAACTCCGTCGGTTTCAAACGATCGAGCACGGGGATTTGCGCAGCGTACGCGCTCTGGTGGTCCACCAGACAGATGCCCCGACCGCCCAGCACACCTTTAACGCCTACCTCGCCAAGGGTAACGGAGCGCACTTTCTCATCGAGAAAAGTGGTGTGATCTACCAGACGGCCAGCCTCAGAAAACGCTGTTATCACGTTGGACGCTACCTGCGTTCCAAGTGCTTGGAAACTGATAGGGCGACGTGCGACTCGGCTCAAATCCAATCTATTCAAACACTCACTTGGACGTTGCAGGTTCGAGCGCTGGACCGCTATGAGCGCAACAAGGACTATCCTGAGCGATATCCGATGAACGCGGATTCCTTGGGGATCGAGTTGGTCGGCAAGCATTTGGATGCAGCACGGTATGAGGAGGTGACTGCTATGCAGAATCAGTCTCTGCGGTGGTTGGTGTCAGAGTTGCTTGGCCATTTCCGCCTGACGCCAGAGGACGTCTACACGCATCCGCAAATCTCATATAAACACCCAGGCGAAGCCAGCAGTGCGGTATGGCAATGAATCTACGGCGGTGGTCATTCGGAACGTGGGTATTACTCGCCGGATGCACGGTATCCCTTCCGGATATCGACGACATCGCCATCTCAGGCTTTCACTCCGAAGAGCCTGAACGCTGTCGGCCTGGTGACGTCGTGCTGGATGAGCGGCAAGTCGCATCCTTTTTCAAGCGCGCTGAACCGATTGATGGGCGCGTGCTACATGACGAGTACGACTGGGCGCCTTGTTACCTTGAAGGCACGCTGAAATATCGCGGCAAGGCGTGTACTTGGCGGGTGAGGGCGGGGGCGACAGGGGAGATCGAGTGCCCGACAACCGAGCAGTATTTCGGCTGTAAGGATTGCGGTGACTTGTTTAAAGGGCCAAATCAGTAAGGAGGAGTGAACAAGCGCGGGGACTCTTCCAATCAGGCTTTACTGTTCAATTGTCGGAGTTGGACTACTTGTTAGTCGGAATTAGCTGGCTTATCTAATTTTGGAGATGCGCATAGGTTAAAACCCAAGCGCCTATTCGTAGCGCCCCAACGTTATTGAGTTCCTCTCTTCGAGGTATCAATAAGTCAGAATTGCTGGAGACAAGTTATGCTGCTCTCTTCAGTTCCGCCGGTCGCTGCATCACTCATCAGCACCACCGACAATGTTTTACATATTGCACCTGTGTCGAGAGGCTGGAAGGCCGACGCGCCCAGAAACACGGTATTTCTTCCCTCTACGTTGACCAAACAGGCTCTGCTCATACAGATCGGGCTCTTGCGTCCAATAGCGATCATTGTTGGAGATCAAGCCATCGATGCAGACGTCATTGACCACTGGCGCACCTCTCACCCATTTGGAGACCTCTGTTTGATCCGCAGAGGTACGAGTCTGGATAAGATACGGCTGGATCTGTGTGAATCCAACGGTATTCGAGTGATGAACACGCCAGGGGTCAATGCGCCGCATGTGGCTGCCTACATGCTACGTTGGTTAACACTGGCTGATGGCTCCATACCTCATGATGTTCGTGTATTGGGATACGGCAATGTGGGGAAAGAGCTAGTCAATTTGTTGCTTGATCGAAATCCCGATGTTCGGGTCAAGGTGTTAGTCCGACAAGGTCGAGCGTCGGGCACTATCGGGAATGCATCTGCGGATAGTCGAGTATCATTTGTTGTGGACTGGCTCGAGGTGTTGGAGGGTGCCTCTGCCGTCGCTATATGCTTGTCGCTGTATGACGAGTCCGTTCACCGCCTTGATCAGGCCCTCATTCAGTCCATGTGCAGAGAAGCCCGCTTGGTCTGTGTCGCCAAGCCGGATGTCTTTAGTGATGATGCTTTGCGCACCCTGGCCGCAGCTGAAGATATCCAGCTTGTACTGGACTATGGGGCGGTGACACTGGATGCGTTTCGACTACGCACACAAACGCTTGGCTGTGGTGTCTCTAGCTGGTACAGACCTGCGACGCTGACTACACAGGCCGCAACGACAGAAGCTTGCCATTGCGACCTTGATTACGCGGTTTCAGTTCAACTCAGCTTGATGGCTTTGCGCAGTCTGGTCAGGCGCAAACTTGCACAATCATTGACGATTCCTCCTCGGCACGTAGATGCCGGTGCGCCGCGTGTGTCGATCATCGGTAGAGGTATCAATGGCCTGCTCCAGGCCGTGATGCTCCGCTTGGCGAATTATCAGGTCACGGTACATGGGGGAAATCAGAGAAGCGATGGAGCCAGTCATAAGCCTGTGAACATGCGCCATATGTCGGCAACGGAGACGACTGCAAAGCCACTGCATAATGAATATCTACTTCCCGCCAATCAGTGTTTGGCTGTTGAGTGCAATCGTGCAGGCATCGAGCTGTTTGAAAAGCTTCTGGCTGACAATCCAACGCTGGCACGATTCGCGCGGTCGCGAGTCGTGCGCGCCTATATGAACGACGCCAGTGGCGTAGAGGCTGCGATTCACGAGCAACGCGATATCGAAAACAGGCCTTGGCCGAGTGGCAAGCCGGGACGTGAGCTCACAGAAATCAGTCAACGACAGTTCTTGGAGCGGTATGGAGTTCCAGGGGTCGGTAGGGCTATTGAGGTGTCGGGTTACGATCTGGAATTTATCCATTTAAAGGACGAGGTAGAGGCGCTTTTGCTGAACTCTGGGGTTCAGTTCTTGCCCCAGCATCTGAGTCTGGTCCAGATTGCTGAGTTAAGCAGAGAACACTTCGTTGTTACAGCCATGGGAGTAGAGGAGTCAGAGGTAATCGCGATCGTTGGCTGGTTTTTCAAGCTGCGCGCTGTTGGTCATGAGGGGGCAGGAATGCGCGGACTCAAACTGCAGTATCCATTGCCCATTGGTGTTATGAATTGCCGTTTGGACGGGGACTGCATCCTTATTTCTGGCGGACAGGTTCCGCCCGATTCGACGCCAGAGCACAAGGAACAGATATTGGTGGCATGCCTGGCTGCTGTCTCTCGGCACTTTCCCGGGTCCTACCGCAGGGCAATAGAAAGTGGTGGCTTGCAAATTGTCGAATGTGCCAGGCCCGGCACCTCGGATGGGCTTTCAATCGTGCATTGGTCCGCGCACCACCGAATTGCGGCGGGAGGAACCTATGCCGGGGGGACAACACAGGGATTGGTATGGGCTTCTCTGGTCCAGGAAATCATCCAGGCTAACCAAAGCCTGGTCGTTGAATGAAAAAAAACGGGTGCGACATCCGACGTCGCACCCGCTGAAGAAACCGCTCTAAAACCCGTTCTTTCTTAAACTGCGCTGGCCGCCACACTCTCTGGCCGGCGCGACAACAGACTCACCACCACAAAACTCACCAACCCAACCGCCAGGCTGTAGTAGATCGGCGTGTTCGCATCCAACCCATCCTTGATCATGAACACCAGCGCTGTCACAAAGCCCAGGGTCATGGAGGTGATTGCGCCGGAGGTGGTTGCCCGTTTCCAGAAAATCGCGCCGATCAGCGGGATAAGCATGCCGCCTACCAACAGGTTGTAGGCCAGGGTCAGGGCGCTGATCACATCGTTCACCACCAAGGCGATCCCCAGTACGGCGATGCCGGTCAGCATCGTGAACAGGCGGTTGACCGCCAGGCTCGACTGTTTGCCACCCCGCAGGCGCGGCAGCAGGTCTTCGGTCAGTACGGTGGAGGCGGCGAGCAAACCGGCGCTGGCGGTGGACATCATCGCGGCCAGGGCTGCCGCAATGACCAGGCCACGAATGCCGTCCGGCAATGAGGCTTTGACGATGGCGGCAAAGGCGTTGTTGACGTTATCCAGGTCGGGGATCAGCACATGCGCCGCCATGCCGATCAAGGCACAGGCCAGGCCGTAGAGGATGCAGTAGAAGCCGGCGAACGTGCCTGCGTACTTGGCGACCTTTTCATCGCGGGCGGTGAACACCCGTTGCCAGATGTCCTGGCCGATCAGGATGCCGAAAAAGTAGATCATGAAGTACGTAATGATGGTGTCCCAGCCGATTTCGGTGAAGCTGAAATTCGACGCGGGCAGCTTGGCCACCAGTTCATCCCAGCCGCCGACGCGGTACAAGCAGATAGGCAGCAGGATAAACATCAGGCCGACGGTCTTGATCACGAACTGCACGATATCGGTGAGGGTCAGCGACCACATGCCGCCGATGGTCGAGTACACCACCACCACGCCACCGCCCAGCAGTACCGAGACCCAGAAGGGCAGGCCGAACAGCACTTGCAGTACGGTGCCAATGGCCAGGATCGAGGTCACGCCGATCATCAGCGCATAGGCCAGCAT
>NZ_JBOICG010000311.1:0-2055 GCF_050739995.1 Pseudomonas sp.
GTCTCGCAGATCGGGCCGACGATGTCATAGGCGCGGGCTTCGCTTGCGCGAGGCGTCACGGCGGTGACGTTCATCCAGGCCTGGTACAGCGCCGGGCGGATCAGGTCGTTCATCGCCGCGTCGACGATGGCGAAGTCCTTGTGCTCGGTGTGCTTGAGGTATTCGACTTGGGTCAGCAGCACGCCGGCATTGGCAACGATATAGCGGCCTGGCTCGAACATCAGTGTCAGGCCGCGGCCCTCGATGCGTTCAAGGGCTGCTTTGATGTAGTCGGCCACCAGCGGCGGTTCTTCGTCGCGATAACGCACGCCCACACCACCACCCAGATCGATGTGGTGCAGGTAGATGCCACATTCGCCGAGACGGTCGACCAGTGCCAGCAGGCGGTCGAGGGCGTCCAGGAACGGTGGCAGCGTGGTCAGTTGCGAGCCGATGTGGCAATCGACGCCCAGCACTTCCAGGTTCGGCAGTTGGGCGGCGCGGATGTACACGTCTTCGGCGTCGGCAATGGCGATGCCGAACTTGTTCTCTTTGAGACCGGTGGAAATGTACGGGTGGGTGCCGGCATCGACGTCCGGGTTGACGCGCAGGGAGATCGGCGCGCGAACGCCCATCTCGGCGGCGACCACTTGCAGGCGCTCGAGCTCGTCGGTGGATTCGACGTTGAAGCAATGCACGCCGACTTCCAGCGCACGGCGCATGTCTTCGCGGGTCTTGCCGACGCCGGAAAACACGATCTTGTCAGCCTTGCCGCCAGCTGCCAGCACGCGCTCCAGCTCGCCACGGGAGACGATGTCGAAACCGGCGCCCAGGCGCGCCAGGACATTCAGTACACCCAGGTTGGAGTTGGCCTTGACCGCATAGCAAACCAGGCTCGGCGTGCCTTCCAACGCGTCGGCAAAGCTGCGGTATTGGGCTTCGATGTGCGCACGGGAGTACACATAGGTCGGGGTGCCGAAGCGCTCGGCAATCGCGGACAGCGCCACGCCTTCCGCGAACAGCTCGCCGTCCCGGTAGTTAAAAGCGTCCATGAGGTTCCCTTAGTAGGTGTCGTGCTTGTGCGCTTTGGACTGCGACGTTTGCGCCTGATCATTGGGATCTTTGCTGTCATCCGGCAGGTACAGCGGGCCTTTCTGACCACAGGCACTAACGAGGCAAGCGACCGCGACGAGCGCAGCAAGGGAAGAGATCAGGCGCTTCATGGCGAAATCCTTGAATATGCATTAATTGCGCCCGAGTATACCGACCACCCGCCAGCTTGCCTATGCGCCGGAATACCCGTCCGGCGGGGGTTTGCCGAGATAGTTCGGAAGCGGGCTACGCTAGCTGAGGATTTTTCATGCGGCCATTGCGAATGAAATCGGTATCCTTTGCATTCGGCGTAGCTCGCCCGTATGGTGCGGCGCTTGAGCAAAACCAGACACTTTTGAGGTTGCCACAATGAGTTTGACCGAAGCCCGTTTTCACGACTTGGTGGATTCGACCCAGCAGGCGCTGGAAGATATTTTCGATGACAGCGGCCTGGACGTGGACCTCGAAAATTCGGCCGGCGTACTGACCGTCAAGTTCGAGAGCGGCCAGCAACTGATCTTCAGTCGCCAGGAACCGCTGCGTCAGCTGTGGCTGGCGGCGCGTTCCGGTGGTGTCCACTTCGACTACGAAGAAGAAAGCGGCAAATGGCAGTGCGACAAGAGTGAAGAGCTGTTGGGCGAGATGCTCGCGCGCCTGGTCCAGGAATATACCGGCGAAGAGCTGGACTTTGATGAGTTGGGGCAGGACGAGATCTGACTGTGACCCAGCCTGCGCCTGCACGCCCGCCGAAGCCGCTGTTCAGCAATGTCAGCCCGGCGGTGCCGTCACCTTGTATCAGTTTGTGTCGCCTGGATGAGCAGAAAGTCTGCCTCGGCTGCTTCCGTCACGTGGAAGACATCCGAGAATGGCGCTCTGCCGACGATCAGCGCCGCCGCGTCATCGTCGCCCAGGCCGAGCAGCGCAAGGCCTCTGTTTGAGCCCGGCTTGTTTATTTGTTGTGCTGTGGTAGTGTCCGGATACACC
>NZ_JBOICG010000312.1:0-12623 GCF_050739995.1 Pseudomonas sp.
GGAGGGGACTTGCCCCCGATGGCGATCTAACAAACAGCAGATCACTCAAGCCAGAATCGCCTTGGCATCCGCACCGACGATCAACCCCGCGTCCACTTCAAGCTCCAGCAATGACCTTCATCAGACCCAGGCACAGCCCCCGAGGACATTGAGTTGCTTGAGTAGTCACGGGTGAGTTTTCGCACCGTTCCTTTTTTATGACCTTTGATCGCGTTATTGCCAAATCACTGGTTGAATGCGAAATAAATGCTAAGAAACACTATACGGACAGGCTAAAATGCGCGCCCGGCTAACCGCTGATCCCCCTTTCATGCGCCCCACAAGGTTCGCTACGTGATCGAGTTTCATAACGTCCATAAAACCTACCGCGTCGCCGGTAAGGAAATCCCCGCCCTGCACCCCACCAGCCTGCGCGTCGAAAACGGCCAGGTGTTCGGCCTGATTGGCCACTCCGGTGCGGGCAAAAGCACACTGCTGCGCCTGATCAACCGCCTCGAAGAACCGAGCGGCGGCCAGATCAATGTCGACGGCGAAGAAGTCACCACCCTGGATGCCAACGGCCTGCGCCGTTTCCGCCAGCAAGTCGGGATGATCTTCCAGCACTTCAACCTGCTGGCCTCCAAGACCGTCGCCGACAACGTGGCACTGCCGTTGACCCTGGCCGGCGAATTGTCGCGCAAGGACATCGACCTGCGCGTGGCCGAGCTGCTCGCCCGCGTTGGCTTGTCGGACCACGCCAAGAAGTACCCGGCGCAGTTGTCCGGCGGCCAGAAGCAGCGCGTTGGCATCGCCCGCGCCTTGGCGACCAAGCCGAAAATCCTGCTGTGCGACGAGGCCACCAGCGCCCTCGATCCACAAACCACTGCCTCGGTCCTGCAGTTGCTGGCCGAGATCAACCGCGAGCTGAAACTGACCATCGTGCTGATCACCCATGAAATGGACGTGATCCGTCGCGTCTGCGACCAGGTGGCCGTGATGGATGCCGGTGTGATCGTCGAGCAAGGCTCGGTGGCCGATGTGTTCCTGCACCCCAAGCACCCGACCACCAAGCGTTTCGTGCAAGAGTCCGAGCAGGTCGACGAAAACGAGCAACGCGACGACTTCGCCCACGTCCCGGGCCGCATCGTGCGCCTGACGTTCCAGGGCGATGCGACCTACGCGCCGCTGCTGGGCACCGTCGCCCGCGAAACGGGTGTGGATTACAGCATCCTCGCCGGTCGTATCGACCGCATCAAAGACATCCCTTACGGGCAATTGACCCTCGCCGTCACCGGTGGCGACATGGAAGCCGCGTTTGCGCGCTTCACCGCCGCTGACGTCCACATGGAGATCCTGCGCTAATGGACGTCCTGTTGAGTTTCTTCGCCAATATCGACTGGTCCGAGATCTGGCTCGCCACCGGCGACACCATGACCATGCTGTTCGGCTCGCTGTTCTTCACCGTGGTGCTCGGCCTGCCGCTGGGCGTGCTGCTGTTCCTGACCAGCCCGCGCCAACTGTTCGAACAAAAAGGTCTGTATGCGCTGCTGTCGCTGATCGTGAACATCCTGCGCTCGCTGCCGTTCATCATCCTGTTGATCGTGATGATCCCGTTCACGGTACTGATCACCGGCACCTCACTGGGTGTAGCCGGTGCGATCCCACCGCTGGTCGTGGGGGCAACGCCGTTCTTCGCCCGCCTGGTGGAAACCGCCTTGCGAGAAGTCGACCGCGGCATCATCGAAGCCACCCAATCCATGGGGGCCAGTACGCGCCAGATCATCACCAATGCGTTGCTGCCCGAAGCACGCCCCGGCATTTTTGCGGCGATTACGGTGACGGCGATTACACTGGTTTCCTACACGGCCATGGCCGGTGTGGTCGGTGCCGGTGGCCTGGGTGACCTGGCGATCCGTTTCGGTTACCAGCGCTTCCAGACCGATGTGATGGTGGTCACCGTGGTGATGCTGCTGATCCTGGTGCAAATTCTGCAAACCGTCGGCGACAAGCTGGTGGTGCACTTTTCTCGAAAATAACGGCCATGGCCGGCCCCCGCCGGCACTTGCCCGAACAAGGAGCTTGTTGGATGAAAAAACTACTGGTTGCTTTCGCCGCCGTTGCCGCCTTTTCCGCCCACGCCGAGACCATCACGGTCGCCGCATCGCCGGTGCCCCACGCGGAAATCCTCGAATTCGTGAAGCCGGCCCTGGCCAAAGAAGGCGTGGACCTGCAGGTCAAAGTCTTCACCGACTACGTGCAGCCGAACGTGCAGGTGTCTGAAAAGCGCCTGGACGCCAACTTCTTCCAACACCAGCCGTACCTGGATGAGTTCAACAAGGCCAAGGGCACTCACCTGGTGAGCGTCGGCGCCGTGCACCTGGAACCCCTGGGCGCCTACTCCAGCAAGTACAAAAAGCTGGAAGACCTGCCTGACGGCGCCAACGTAGTGATCCCGAACGACGCCACCAACGGTGGCCGTGCACTGTTGCTGCTGGCCAAGCACAACCTGATCACCCTGAAGGACCCGACCAACATCCTGTCGACCATCAAAGACATCAGTGGCAACCCGAAACACCTGAAATTCCGCGAACTGGAAGCCGCCACCCTACCGCGCGTACTGACCCAGGTCGACCTGGCGCTGATCAACACCAACTACGCCCTGGAAGCCAAGCTGGACCCATCCAAGGACGCACTGGTGATCGAGGGCAATGACTCGCCTTACGTGAACATCCTGGTCACCCGCGAAGACAACAAGGATTCAGACGCCGTGAAGAAGCTGGTTGCAGCCCTGCACACGCCTGAAGTGAAGAAATTCATCGAAGAGAAGTACAAAGGCGCGATCAAGCCGGCGTTCTGATCCAACTCGATCTCCCAAACACCGGAGATCAAAAAATGTGGGAGGGGGCTTGCCCCCGATAGCGGTGGATCAGTCAAATTTGTATTGGCTGACACACTGCAATCGGGGGCAAGCCCCCTCCCACATTTGCTTTGTGCTGGTGGTTAATTGCGCTTTAGCAGCACCGGCAACTGCACCACCAACTTCTGGTTATTCAACGGCGCCCGAATAAACCCACGCTGAGTACCATCCGGCCCGATCACTGCCAGGTTGCCGCTGTGGTCGACGGTGTAGTTCGGCTTGGTGGTATCTGCCGGAATGAACGGAATGCTCACCGCATTCGACACTTTCTGCACCTCCTCCACATTCGCGCCGGTCAGCCCCTCGAATTGCGGGTCGAAGTAGCCCAGGTACTGCTTGAGCTGGGTGGGCGTGTCGCGGTTCGGGTCGACGCTGACCAGAATCACCTGCAACTTATCCACAACGTCTTTGGGCAGCTCACTCTTGATCTGACGCAGTTGGGCAAGGGTGGTGGGGCAGATATCCGGGCAGAAGGTATAGCCGAAGAACAGCAGGCTCCACTTGCCCTTGAGCTCATTGACCACCACGGGCTGGCCGTCCTGGTTGGTCATGGTCACCGACGGCAACTGGCGGCTTTGCGGCAGCAGGATGATGCCGGCGTCAATCAGCGCGGTAGGGTCGCCCTGGCCTTTGCTGTTCAGCACTTTGTTGACGGTCAGGCCCATGATCAACGCGACGATGGCCACCAGGATAAAGACGGTTTTTTGAGTTCGAGTCATAGGTTCAACAATAGGTAGTGGTCGACGAGCAGGGCGATAAACAACAGCAGCAGGTACCCAATAGAGTACTTGAAGGTGTTGATTGCCGCGTGCGGCTTGCTGCCACGGTACAGCACCCAAGCCCATTGCAGAAAGCGCCCGCCCAATACCAGCGCGCAGGCCAGGTACAGCAGCCCGCTCATATGAATCACATAAGGCATCAAGCTCACCGCCAGTAGGGCGAAGGTGTAGAGCAGGATATGCACCTTGGTGTAGTGCTCACCGTGGGTGACCGGCAGCATCGGAATATCGGCCTTGGCGTATTCTTCCTTGCGATGGATGGCCAACGCCCAGAAGTGGGGCGGGGTCCAGGCGAAAATAATCAGCATCAGCAGCAACGGCTCGGCACTGACATGGCCGGTGACCGCGACCCAGCCCAGCAACGGCGGAGCCGCGCCGGCCAGGCCACCGATGACGATGTTCTGCGGCGTCGCACGCTTGAGAAAGCCGGTATAGATCACCGCATAGCCGAGCAACGAGGCCAACGTCAGCCAGGCCGCCAGAGGATTGGTAAACGCCAGCAACAGGGTCAGGCCCGCAACCGCCAGAAACAAGGCAAAAGCCAGCGCCGCAGCAGGCGACACGCGCCCCTCGGCCAATGGTCGTTTGTGGGTACGCGCCATCACCGCATCGATCCGCCGATCCACCACATGGTTGACCGCCGCCGCCCCCCCCGCACACAAGGCAATACCCAGGTTGCCGAACACCAGCACCGTCCACGGCACACCCGCGCGAGTGGCGAGGAACATGCCCACCAGGGAAGTGATGAGCATCAGCACCACCACTTTCGGCTTGGTCAGCTCCAGGTAGTCACGCCAGATCGCCTGATCGCGGCGTGCGCCGATCAAGGTCGCCATGGCATTTCTCCCTTAAGGGTAATGAGGCCTGATACGTGCTTGCGTGGAATGAAGCGCCAACCGAACGGTAGCTGATTACGTACCCGGACCAGGCTGGTACGCGCGTGGTAATTGACCAGCACCAGCGTCAACAATAGCGCCGCGCCACCCGCGTTATGCGCGACGGCCACCGGCAATGGCAGGTGAAAGTACACGTTGCTCAGGCCCAGGCTGATTTGCGCCGCCAGGGCGATCAGCAGCAAACCCGCCAACCGGGTCATGCCCACGACACGCAGTTGCCAGGCCAGGCCCAGCAGCACCAGCGTGACGATGATGGCGCCGATTCGGTGGGTCAGGTGGATGGCCGTGCGCGCATCGCTATCGAGCTGCCCGCCCAGGTAATTGGGGCCGATGTGCTGGGTCAGGTGGAAACCGTTGGCAAAGTCCGCCGCCGGCCACCATTGGCCGTGACACGTCGGCAGGTCGATACAGGCCACCGCCGCATAATTGGAACTGACCCAGCCACCCAGGGCGATCTGCCCGATCACCAGCACCAACCCCGCCGTCGCCCAATACTGCAGGCGTTTAGGCACTATCAATGCAGGTAGTACGCCCGATAGGCGCAGCGTTAGCAGAAACAACAGACTCAAGGTCGCAAAACCACCCAGCAGATGGCTCGTGACCACTTGCGGCCACAGCTTCAACGTCACCGTCCACATACCAAAGGCCGCCTGGGCAAACACTACCGCCAGTATGAACAGCGGCAACTTCACCGGTTGGCCGGGATCACGTCGATGGCTCCATGACCGCGCCGCCAGCAGCACGATCAGCAAACCTAAAGTGCCGGCAAAGTAGCGATGAGTCATTTCAGCCCAACCCTTGTCGGCCTCCACCGGCGTGTCGGGGAAATGCAACTCGGCGTGGGCCAACTGGGCTTCGGTCTTGGGCACGCTGATAAAGCCATAGCAACCGGGCCAGTCCGGGCAACCTAGCCCGGCGTGGGTCAGGCGGGTGTAGGCGCCCAGCAGCACGACCAGTAGCGCCAGCAAGGTGGCAAACAACGCGAGGCGAAATCCAGGTTTGGCCATGACGATGCCCTTATCCGATGTTGGACAGTTTCAGCAGCAGGCGCAGGTCGTTGAGCAGGTCCTTGCCCTTGACCTTGGCGTCGTAGCGCAACACTAGGTTGCCGTGGGGGTCGACGATCCACAGTTGTGCATCGCCCGGTGCGGCGGCATCTTTGGTGAAGGTCGACAAGTCCAGCGCATAGCGTTGCAGCTGCGGGTACTCGGCCTTGAGCTTGGCCTCGTAATCGGCGCTCACTGGCTGGGCACTGGCCAGGGCGTGGCTGGCCCGGGAAGCATCCCGGCCCAGGCTGATTTGCAGCTGGCGCGCCAGGTACACCAGTTGCTGGCAATCGGCGGCACAAGCGGTGGGCGCAGTGACCAACAGTTGCCAACGGTCCTCGTCCGCTTGTACGCCGATATCGGCGCGGGTCTGGCCGTTGCCGATCATTTCACCGTGATAGCTGCGACTGTCCGGCACCCAGAACTGCAACTTGTACATGAACGTGGCCAACGCCATCGGGCCGATCACCATCATCAGGATCAACATCAGTTGCCAGCGACCTTTGCGCCGGTCGGGCACCTCAGACATGTTGAGTGGATTCATGGCCGCTCCCATGGGATTTCTCCTTTTTGTTATGCCATCCGAGATAGAGGTAAAGCGCCAGCAACGCCAGCGCCATGGCGAACCACTGCACGGCGTACCCCAAGTGTTTTTCCGGACCCATGGCGACCACAGCCCAGGTCGTGTCGTACGTACCAGGACCAGGCTCGGCACGCAGCTCGTAGGCAAAACCGCTGCGACCCAACTCCGCCCACAGGGCGGCGGGATGCAGGGCGGTGAGCAGACGCGGCCATTGCGTGGTGGCCGGGTCGGCATGCAATTGGAAGGTCTCGCCGGGAGCGACGTACACCCAGGCGTCCAGGTTCAAAGGCTGTTCAGGCGTGCTGAAGCCCGGTGGCGTGCGCCGGTCCGGCCAGGGCAGCCAACCGCGATTGAGCAGCAACCAAAGGCCACTGGCCTGATCATGAAACGGTTGCAACAGCTCCACACCTGCGCGGCCATCACGCATACGGTTGTCGAGCAGCACGCTGTGCTCGGCGTCGAACTGACCACGCAGATGCACGCGGCGAAAGGCTGGGTCTGCCATGTCATTGAGTTGCACGCTGCTGATCGGATCGGCCATGCGTCGCTCGGCATAACTGTCCACCAGCAGCTGTTTTTCATGGCCGCGAGCCAATTGCCAGAAACCCAGGCCCACCATCAGCGGCAGCAGCACCAGCACCACCAACGTGGGTGCGAGCCCTGGACGAAAGCCTTTTATGGCGCTGGCTATACTTGTTTTCATTGCCCGCCTTTTCATTGCCCACCCATCCGAATGGAACCTGACCATGCTCAAAGCAGCCATTGCCCTGATGCTGATCGCGACTGTCGTGAGTCTGTTCAGCGGCTTGTTCTTCCTGGTCAAGGACGAAGGCAACTCCAATCGCCTCGTCACAGCCTTGACCGTGCGCGTCGTACTGGCTGCGATCACCGTAGGCTTGATCGCCTGGGGCTTTCTCAGCGGCCAGCTGGTCTCTCATGCACCGTGGTAAGCCACCTCACAGCACATAAACGAAGAAAAACAGGCCGATCCACACCACGTCCACAAAGTGCCAATACCAACTGGCCGCCTCGAAGCCGAACTGGTGCTCGGCATTGAAATGCCCACGCAGGATGCGCATCAGCATCACGAACAGAATGATGGTGCCGATGGTCACGTGGGCGCCGTGAAAGCCCGTCAGCATGAAGAAGGTTGCGCCGTACACGCCCGAGCCGAGGGTCAGGCCCAGCTCTTTATAGGCGTGCATGTACTCCTCGGCCTGGAAGCCCAGGAACGCCCACCCCAGTAGAACGGTGAGCGCCAGCCAGATTTTCAGCGCACCGCGATGACTCTTGCGCAACGCATGGTGGGCGATAGTGATGGTTACGCTGGAGCTGACCAGCAGGATCGTGTTGACCAGTGGCAAGCCCCACGGGCTGATGGTGCCTTCTGGCGGGGGAAAGAGTTTCGGGTCTGGGTTATTGAGCAGCGGCCAGGTGAATTCGAAATTCGGCCACAGCATGTGCGCGATGCCTTTATGACCCTCGCCCCCCAGCCATGGACCAGACATGTGCCGCACATAAAACAGCGCACCAAAGAAGGCAATGAAGAACATCACCTCGGAAAAGATGAACCAGGTCATACCCCAGCGAAACGAGCGGTCCATCTGCGGGCTGTACAACCCAGCGCGGCTTTCCTTGATCACTGCGCCGAACCAGCCGAACAGCATGTAGGCCAGCAGCAGGCCGCCAACGAAAAAGATCCACGGGCCATGGGATTCCGGGCGCGCCGCCTTCAAGTCGTTGAACCACACGCCAAGGCCGTACACCGTGATCAACATGCCAAACGTGGCAATTATGGGCCATTTGCTTTGTGCTGGTACGTAGTACGTATCATGAGACGACATGTATTCGCTCTCCTGATTGAGGGGGCAAACAGTAGCTAGCCGCCGGTATGGACGGCCACCGGCGGTTGGCGCGCAGTGATGTCAAACAGCGTGTACGCCAGGGTCAAATGCTTCACATCCTTGGGCATCGCCCGGTCGACGATGAAACGCACCGGCATCTCGATACGCTGACCTGGCTGGAGCACTTGCTGGGTGAAGCAAAAGCATTCGGTCTTATGGAAATACATCGCCGCTTCGGCCGGCGAAATGCTCGGCACCGCCTGGGCGGTCATGGCTTTGTCGGTGGGGTTGTAGGCCACGAACAGCATCTCGGTGACAGCACCTGGGTTGACCACCACTTCGTCAGCCTTGGAGTGAAACTCCCAGACCATATCGATAGCGTTGGTGGACAGGAACTGCACGCGCACCTGGCGCGTCGGGTCTACCACCTGCTCACCCTCGTACTGCCCGGCAGTCTTGCCGTTGATGCCGAAGGCCTTGCACATCACGTCATAGATCGGCACCAGAGCGAAACCGAAGGCGAACATCGCCACCACCAGGATCAACAGGCGGGTGACCAGGCGCTTGATCGGTACGGACTCAAGCATGGCGATCACCTCGCTTTAGATTTTCTGTGGGAGCTGGCTTGCCTGCGATAGCGGCATTCCAATCACCATTTCCGGCGACTGACACACCGCTATCGCGGGCAAGCCCGCTCCCACAGGGGAAAGCTGGTGGTTGGGGAACCGGGGCGTTCATTTGACCTCCGGCGGCGTGGTGAAGGTGTGATACGGCGCAGGCGAGGGGATGCTCCATTCCAGGCCCTCGGCACCATCCCACGGCTTGGCTGGCGCAGGCGGGCCGCCACGGATGCACTTGATCACGATGAACAGGAAGAAGATTTGCGTGGCGCCGAACATGAAGGCCCCGATGGACGAAACCATGTTGAAATCGGCGAATTGCAGGTTGTAGTCCGGCACCCGGCGCGGCATGCCGGCCAGCCCCACGAAATGCATCGGGAAGAACGCCATGTTCATCCCGATGAAGGACAGCCAGAAGTGCAGCTTGCCCAGGGTTTCGTCGTACATGTGACCGGTCCATTTCGGCAGCCAGTAGTAGGCCGAGGCGAAGATGCCGAAGATCGCGCCGGGCACCAGTACGTAATGGAAGTGCGCCACCACGAAGTAGGTGTCGTGGTACTGGAAGTCCGCTGGCGCAATCGCCAGCATCAGCCCGGAGAAGCCGCCAATGGTGAACAGGATCACGAAGGCCACGGCAAACAGCATGGGGGTTTCGAAGGTCAACGAGCCTTGCCACATAGTGCTGACCCAGTTGAAGACC
Organism: Pseudomonas sp.; assembly: GCF_050739995.1. Lineage (GTDB taxonomy): Bacteria > Pseudomonadota > Gammaproteobacteria > Pseudomonadales > Pseudomonadaceae > Aquipseudomonas. The sequence goes on from NZ_JBOICG010000312.1 coordinate 9,365, forward strand.
TTCACCCCCGTCGGCACGGCGATCAGCAGCGTGGCGTACATGAAGAACAGCTCGCCCACCAACGGAATACCCACCACGAACATGTGGTGCGCCCACACAATGAACGACAGGAACGCGATGCTCGCCGTGGCATAGACCATCGAGGTGTAGCCAAACAATGGCTTGCGCGAGAAGGTCGGGATGATCGAGCTGACGGCACCGAAGGCCGGCAGAATCATGATGTACACCTCGGGGTGGCCGAAGAACCAGAACACGTGCTGGAACAACACGGGATCACCGCCACCCGCCGCACTGAAGAAGCTGGTGCCGAAGTGGATGTCCATCAGCATCATGGTCACGCAGCCGGCCAGCACCGGCATGACTGCGATCAGCAGGAACGCGGTGATCAGCCAAGTCCAGACAAACAGCGGCATCTTCATCAGGGTCATGCCAGGCGCACGCAGGTTAAGAATGGTGGCAACCACGTTGATCGCGCCCATGATCGAACTGATGCCCATCAAGTGAATGGCAAAAATGAAGAACGTCACGCTTTCCGGCGCATAGGTGGTGGAGAGCGGCGCGTAGAAGGTCCAGCCGAAATTCGGCCCGCCGCCCGGGGTGAACAGCGTCGATACCAGCAGCAGGAACGCGGCCGGCAGCAGCCAGAAACTGAAGTTGTTCATGCGTGGCAGGGCCATGTCCGGCGCGCCGATCATCAGCGGGATCATCCAGTTGGCCAGCCCGACGAAGGCCGGCATCACCGCGCCGAACACCATGATCAGGCCATGCATGGTGGTCATCTGGTTGAAGAACGCCGGTTGCACGATCTGCAGGCCCGGCTGGAACAGCTCGGCGCGGATGACCATGGCGAACGACCCGCCGAGCAGGAACATGGTGAAGGCGAACCACAGGTACATCGTGCCGATATCTTTGTGGTTGGTGGTCAGCACCCAACGCATCAGGCCCTTGGCGGGTCCGTGGGCATGGTCGGCATGACCATGGTCGATCACAGTGCTCATGGCCGTTCTCCTGCACGCGAGTGGGCGGATGGGTTCAGGGCATACGCGGTGAGGGCAGTCATTTGCTTTCCGCCTGTTTCAGAGCCAGCACGTCTTTGGGCGTGACCATGTCGCCTTTGTTGTTACCCCAGGCGTTGCGTTCGTAGGTCACTACGGCCGCGATATCCACTTCCGACAGTTGCTTGCCGAACGCGGCCATGGCGGTGCCAGGCTTGCCGAAGTAGACGCGGTGCAGGTGGTCTTCCTTAGGCCCAGTGGCGATTGGCGAGCCTTTGAGCGCCGGGAACATTGGCGGCAAACCTTGGCCCTCGGCCTGGTGACACGCCACGCAGGTGGTGTGGTAGATCTTGTCGCCACGGGCCACCAGCTCATCCAAGATCCACTCTTTGGAGGTCAGCTCCTTGAGCTTGGCGGCTTCTTCCTTACGCTCGCCAAGCCAAGTTTCGTAGTCGGCCTTGGATTTGACGTCGACCACAATCGGCATGAAGCCGTGGTCCTTGCCGCACAGTTCAGCGCACTGGCCACGGTAGATGCCGGGCTTCTCGATCCGGGTCCAGGCTTCATTGACGAAGCCGGGAATGGCGTCACGCTTGACCGCAAAAGCCGGCACCCACCAGGAGTGGATCACATCGGCAGCCGTCACCAGGAAGCGCACCTTGGCGCCCACCGGCAGCACCAGCGGTTGGTCGACTTCGAGCAAGTAATGCTCGCCCTTGGTGGCCTGGTTATGGATCTGCTCGGCAGGCGTGGCCAGGTTGCTGAAGAACTCCACGTCCTGGCCCAGGTATTTGTAGTGCCACTTCCACTGGTAGCCGGTGACCTGGATATCGATATCCGATTCACTGCTGTCGTAGATGTTGATCAGGGTCTTGGTCGCCGGAATGGCCATGGCCACCAGGATCAGAAAGGGCACCACGGTCCAGAGAATCTCCACGGTCGTGCTCTCGTGGAACTTGGCCGCCACTTGGCCTGTAGAGCGACGGTGCAGGATCATCGACCAGAACATCGCGCCAAACACGACGATGCCAATCACCACACAAATCCAGAAAATGGTCATGTGCAGGTCAAACACGGCGTGACTGACTTCAGTAGCCCCTGGCGCCATATTCGTGGTCCAGGCGGCGTGCGCCTGGCCGAATACCGACCACAACAGTAGGCCCATCCAAACATGTGGATGTCGCGTCATTGCGGGTTCCCCTTTATGTTTCTTGTTATCCCGCCGGTTTGCACCTGCGGCGAAGGGAGCGGCTTCCATACTGCTTACAACCGCCAAGCCTTGCCTGCGTCATGCAGTTGGGCGTCATCAGCTAATTGCGTACAAACCCGAGTATAGACAGCACCTGCAACCCCGCAATGTGTGGGGGCAAATGAACAAAAAACGACGGGCGGGCCTAATAAAACCGGGGGCGCAAACGTTTATCCGACGAACGATGGCAATTCGATATAACCGCCACGCATAACCATGAAATAATTATGACAAATGCGTCTTAGGCGCTCGTATAAACGAGCTACCTTATCTTCTCCCTTTTCCTACGCCTGTTTCACTGGAGCCTTCATGAACACCGCCGCATTGCGCGAGCAGATTTCCCGTGCCCATCAACACGAAGCCACTACGGGCCAGCTTGCCCTGCAGCTGGAAAAACAATTGCCGCACCTGCATTCGGCCATCTCCCTGGCTGACGGTGATCGCAACATTGTCATGACTCGCTTCGTGACCGCCTACATCGACCTCGTCCCCGACCTGCTGGAGGCCGCCAACGACGTGGCCCGCGAAGCCGGGATTGAGAGCCAGATCAAGCCAGTCCTGAAAATCGCCGAGCACTTCTTCCTGCAGCCCCCTGCAATCCTGGCCGGCCACGAAGGTCTCGACGGCCTGTTGGACGAGGCCTACCTGGCCCATCGCCTGGTGGAAGAGGTCAACGATCTGTACATCAAGCATTTCGGCCAGCCGTTGATCCCAGCCGATACCACCGTCGCCAACTTGATCGCTCATCAACTGATCGGTGAGCAATTCGCCAATCAGTTGGATGAAGCGGTGCATCTGGCCGTGGATGAAATGCTCAACGAAGAGAGCTTTGCGCTGGAGTCGGTCGAGGCCTATCGCGAGACGCTCAAGAGCCCGAACACAGAAGCGGCGTGGAAACGCTGGCCGTGCCTGTCGCGGCAGTTGGGGGTTGAGTTGTCACTGGATCAGCCTGCCTAAATCTCCAACTCGACGCAGAACAAATGTGGGAGGGGGCTTGCCCCCGATAGCTGTGCAC
>NZ_JBOICG010000313.1:0-3095 GCF_050739995.1 Pseudomonas sp.
GGGCTTTCCGGGCACCATTTCCCTGCGCCCTTCCACCTTTATCGCCGCGATTGGCGACTGGGTGCGCTCGCTGGCCGGCCATGGTTTCGAGAAGATCCTGTTTCTGAACGGTCACGGCGGCAATATCGCGACCATCGAGGCCGCGTTTTCCGAGCTGTATGCCGAAGCCAGCTATGCCCGCCGCCCGGCCGGGTTCGCACTGAAGCTGGTGAACTGGTGGGATCTGGAAGGCGTTTCCGAGCTGGCGCACCGCCAATTCCCGGTAGGCCATGGCAGCCATGCCACGCCGTCAGAGATCGCGGTGACACAGTGGGCGTATCCGGAGTCGATCAAGTCAGCTGATTATTCGCCGCAGATCGCCAATACCGGGCCGATCCGCGAGGCGCTGGATTTCCGCGCACGCTTCCCCGACGGGCGCATGGGTTCGGACCCGGCCCTGGCGACGGTGGAAAAAGGTGGTGAGCTGGTGGCGTTGGCGGCTGAAGGGCTGCTCAAGGCGGTCGACAGTTTCAGCAGCGAAACGAAACCCTGAGCGACCACATTCTGGCGTTACTTGCAGTCTTTGGCCGCCAGCTCCAGCCGCGAGGGCGTGATAGCCGATGCCAGTGGCTTGCGCTCATACAGGAACACCTTGGTACCGTCCTGGGACTTATAGGCCTCCAGTACATCATCGGCAGCAATCTTGCTGGTCAACAGCACCTTGGCGTGGCGCGAGTTCTGCGTCACGGTGGAGGTGATGCCGTACTTTTCAAGCTTGGGCAATACGCACTGCACATAGCCTTCGGGCGTCTTGCTGGTTTGCAGGGTCAAGGTCGGGGCATTGGGAGCGGAAACACAACCGGTCAGCACCAAAGAAGCAAAGGCCAGGGCCGGGACGAAAAAAGAGCGCATAAAAATTCCTGAAAATAACTAAAAAAGGTTCACATCAACCCGCTCGTACCAGCGCCTTGAGCGAGGCATCGAACTGCTTCAAGGCGTCGAGCTGTACATCACGCTGCTGCTCGATCTGAGCGGCAATTTCAGGCGCCGCCTTGTCATGCACCCACACCGACGGCACTTGCTTGTGCACCGAGCCTTCGGCCTTGGCGATATATTGCAAGTCCGCGTCATAGAACCGTGCGGTAAACCTCGCTTCCACCAGATCGTTGCGCTGGGTCAGCAGTTGATTATGGGTATCGAGCATCACCACCACGTCCGGGTGCGCCTGCACCAGCTCATCCAGGCTGCTATAGACCGTTACCGACAGAAAAGTGCCCTGCAACGAACTCATCAGCCAATCGATGGCCAGCTCAGGATCGGAGCTGTTGACGAAAGCCTCGCGGATACGTCCGTCCAAGGCATCCTTGGCGCCGTTCATCGCCATGGCATGGTAGCGTTCAAGGTAACTGAGGTTGTCGCGGGTGTTTTCGCTGTACAACACACCCACCGATTGCGCGCGCGCCAGGGAGTCTACGCTACCGACGAGTGGCAGCAAATGGCCTGTACGTAGTTCATCGGCAATGGCCGGGGTGGTCATGGCCACCGAACCTACCATCAACAGCATCAAACCCAGCTGAATTATCGTCCTCATCGCGCGTTTCCTTGAACAGCGTTTCGATGGCGCAATTCTCCACCTTTCCAGCAAAAACAGAACTTGCAATCCTTGATGGTGACTATCATTTGAACCGATAGTGTTGCGCAGCCCGCTTTCAATAAAACTTATAAGGACCACGCTATGAAGCCCCACCAGAAAACCTTCGACCGCATCCGCGAAGCCGTATTGCCGGAGTTTCGCGAGCGGGTCGCCGATTACCTGGTCGACTATGAAACCGTACTGCAGAACGAGACGGCCGACGCTGACCAACGCTACGCCAGCGCCCAGCAACTGCGCGGCTACCTGCGCGGCTTGAACACCACACGCGTGCTAGGCATGGCCGATTGGGAAGACCTCGACCGGCGTGTGACCCACGAATGGCTGTAATGCCTTAAAGCGCCGGGCGTGGCAGGTTGACCCAGGCCTGCACCGACGGCCGCTGCCACTGACGCCGGGCATACCCAACCAAGTCGGCCGGCACCTCGTCGCCGTTGAGGATCAGCCGGTTGAGCATCACGGCCAGGTCCACATCCGCAATCGACCATTCGCCGAACAAATACGCCTTGTTGCCCGCCAACAGCACCTGCGCCGCACCGATCAATTTGCGCGCGGCGGTTTGCGCCACGGGCGACAGCGGCGGCATTTTCACACCATAAAACACCACCAACGTCGAACGTTCCTGCCTGATGGGCAGCAAGTCGCTGCGCAACCACGCCTGGACTTGCCGAGCCCTCGCTCGCTGCTTGGCGTCGGCCGGGTACACCGGCGTCTCGGGGTAAACCTGGTCGAGGTATTCCGTGATCGCCGAGGATTCCGACAAGGCAAAATCGCCTTCCACCAACGTCGGCACACGCTGTGTGACGGATAGCTCGGCGAAGCCCGCTGCGTGCTGTTGTGCGGTGTCCAAGTCTACGGGGACGGTGTCGAAGGCCAACCCCTTCTCCTGCAAGGTGACGAATACCGACATCGCATAGGGGCTGGTGAACTGGGCATCAACGTAGAGGCATAACGGGCGCATGGTGGCTCTCCTTGGGTGAAAGGCCACGCTACGAGATGTACGGAAATAAAGACAATGTTGGTTTTTTATGGGGGCATTCCTGGCGGGAATAGCACCGAGGGTGGCAGTATTATGGCGATTAGCTATCTACCAACTCCCCTCCCCTTCGTGGCCTTCAAGGAATGAACAGCACATGAAACAAGCGGTTGTGGTTATCCACGGCATCGGTGAACAGCGCCCAATGGACACTCTGCGCGGCTTCGTCGAAGCCATGATCCCGACGAACTCACCCGACGACAAACCCTTCTACTGGAGCAAACCGGATCGGCTGTCGCGCAATTTCGACCTGCGCGTATTGAAGTCGTCGGGCCGCACCTCCACGGACTTCTACGAATATTACTGGGCCCACAAGATGCAGGGCACCAAGGTGGGCCACCTGCTCGGCTGGTTGTGGGACATTTTCAAACGTCCGCGCCGCGACATTCCCGATGCCATCGTTCCGATCTGGCGCACCACGCGCTGGAC
>NZ_JBOICG010000314.1:0-8322 GCF_050739995.1 Pseudomonas sp.
ATGTGGGAGCGGGCTTGCTCGCGAATACGCTGGGTCAGTCGACACATGTATTAGCTGACATACCGCATTCGCGAGCAAGCCCGCTCCCACATTTTTGACCGAGTTCCAAGCTGCTATCTGGCTGGCAACAGTTTCAAGGTGCCACGGGTATTCGCCGTCACTTCCTCCTCACTGAAATGCGCTTGTTCGTACCCACCCTCGATGTAGGTTTGCGCCTGATCGCTATAGTGCCGATCGAACGGCACGCCGCTTTGCCCCACCGGGTTGATGGTCAGGGCGTGGGCCGGCTCGGCGAAGTCGATCAGGCGGCGGGTCGACGGGCCGTAGGTCACGGGCCAGGGCGCTGGGCCGATCATGGCCGATTGGTTGTTGGGCACTTCATGGCTGCCGGGGGCGGGGAACGGGCCGACGTTGAAGATCTTGTCCAAAGGCTTTTGCATGCCCAGCGGGTGCCCGTGGGTCAGGGTGTGCGCCTTGCCCCACTGCCACTGGCTCGGATCATCGCCGAAGGTGGCCTTGAGGTGCGCCAGGCTGTTGTCCCAGGCGAGCTTGACGGTGTCGGCGCGTTTGCCGTTCCACCAGGGCGAATCCGCTGAAGCGGCCAGGCGCGGCAGGGCGGCGTCGATCATCCGGGTGGTGAGCAAGGTCTTGAACAGGGCATCGCCCAGTTTCGGGTGGAACGTCGCGTCGGTGAGGTTGAACAGGAACTGGTTGAACAGCGTGGCGCTGGTGGAGTCCAGTGGGTAGTCACCCTTCCAGTTTGCAAGCTGTTCCACCAGCTTCAACTGGGCGGGGTCCTTGATCACGTCACGTAATACTGGCAGCAGCGGCGCCAACAGGCGTGGGCCGTAGGCGGTGGTGGTGCCCAGTTGCAACGCCTGGCTGTTGTTCACGTCCCACTTCACGCTCTTGTCGCTCAACTGCATGTTCAGCTGTTGACCACGGTCGGCCAGGTTGTAATAGCCAGGGATTTCCATGCCAGTCGGGGAGGCCGGTTGAGCATTGGCCGACACCACATACCCGCGCGCCGGGTTCTCTTCCTGAGGGTTGGCGCTGAACGGGTAGAAGCCCAATTTGTCGGCCTGGGTGGTGCTGCCGTCGAGGATGAATGCCGGGTTGACCCCGGCCGGACGGATCGGCAATTGCGCTGCGGCCCACCAGCCGATATCGCCCTTGGCGTTCGCCCACACGATATTCAGCCCAGGCGCCGACACCTTGGCGGCTGCGGCACGGGCCTTGGCCAGCGTGTCGGCCCGGTTGAGCTGGTAGAAACCTTCGAGGATCGGGTTTTCGCTGTCGAGGAACGCCCACCACATGGCGATCGGCGTCTTGCCGGCATTTTCGCCGAGTACGTCATTGATGATCGGGCCGTGGGGCGATCGGCGCAGGGTCAGCACCACTGGCTCCTGGCCCTTGACGGCGATCTGCTGCTCGCTGCTGGTCATGTCGACCCATTGGTCGTGGTACCAGACCTGGTTGGGGTTGTCCGGGTTGACCTTTTCAGCGATCAGGTCGAGGTCGTCGTTCTGGAACATGGTCAGGCTCCAGCCGAAATCCAGGTTGTGCCCCAGGAACGCCACCGGCACCAGCGCGTTGTGATAGCCGTAGAGTTCAAAGCCCGGCGCCGACAGTTGCGCCTCGTACCACACAGAAGGCACCGAGAAGCGGATGTGCGGGTCACCCGCCAGCAAGGGCTTGCCACTTTGAGTGCGGCTGCCGCTGATGGCCCAGGCGTTGCTGCCTTCGAACTGCGGCAGGCCGTTGTCGGCCAAGGCCCTGTCACTCAGGGCGGCGAGGGCGCCGAGGGTTTTCCAGTCGCTGGTGGCCAGGTTGAGCGCGCCCTTGGGCTGCCAGTCCAGGTCGAAGACTTTCAGGTAGTCGCTGCCCAGTTGGTCGCGTATGTAAGTCAGCACCGGCTCGGTACGAAAGGCCACGGCAAAACTGTAGGCCATGTAACCGGCGACACTGATGGTGTCCTCGGGCGTGAAGGGCCGCTTGGTGATGCCCAGCACATCGAACTCCATCGGGCTGGCGTGGCTGGCCTGATACTGGTTGATTCCGTCCAGGTAGGCTTGCAGGGCTTTCCAGGCGTTCGAGTCATGATCGATGTGTTCCACGTAACTCAAGGCGCGCTCACGAATGCGCAGGCTACGGAACAGTTTGTCGGTTTCCAGCAGCTTGGGGCCCAGCACCTCGGCCAGTTCGCCACGGGCCAGGCGCCGCATGATCTCCATCTGGAACAGCCGGTCCTGGGCATGCACATAGCCCAGGGCGCGATACAGGTCGGCCTCGTTCTCGGCGCGGATGTGCGGCACGCCACGGTCGTCGTAACGCACCGTGACCGAGCCTTGCAGGTTGTTCAGCATTACCGTGCCCTGGCGGGTCGGTTGCTTGCTGTAGACATACCAGCCGGCGCCGGCCAGAAGGGCGGCAATCAGGAGGGCGAGCACGGTCAGGCTGCGTTTCATGGACGGTCCTTGAGTCAGTCACCTGGAAGGTCAACGGAGTCTAATCGGTTTGGTGGAAACTGCGGAAAATGCTGATGCGTCGTTGTGACAGCCGAGGTTCAAGCGTCCAGCATGGCGGATGGGCTACTATTGCGTCCGTCGTCCTTGAGCTTTTTTTCATGACCTGCGCCACGCCATCCAAGCCAGACCCCAGCCATTCAGACGTTGCCTACGCCTGTTGCCTGGAAGCGCCATCGCTGATCGGTCGCTTCTTGCAGCATCCGCCGCAAGGTTTTGACGCTCGGTTGTCCGACCAGGGCCTGCCCTACTTCTTCACCCCGTTCGACCTGTTGACCACCGCCGACGATGAATTCGAGAAGCGTGTGCGCGGCTGGCCGGGGTATGCCATGTGGCAGTCGTGGCTGCGTATCGACAGCTGCTTTGTGGGCACCACGGTCAGTGAGTACGCGCCGTTCCCCCAGGACGTGTCGCCCCAGGACCTCGCGCGCTGGCTACAAGAGGAATGCGCGCCGCAGCGCAAACTCACCATCGTCAAAGACGTACCCCACAACTCACCGCTGCTCAGCGAAGCGGACAACCGCTACGCGCAAGCCTTGATCGATGAGTGCACCCAGCGTGGCTTCATCAGCCTTGAAGGCCAGGCGCTCGCCTATGTGCCCATCAACTTCACCAGCGTCGACGAATACCTGGGGCGCCTGTCCCACAGCCGTCGCCGTAATATCCGACGCAAACTGCGCAGCCGTGAAGCGTTGCGCGTGGAGATCCTGGACACCGGCGATGCACGCTTCAACGATGACGCCTGGCTGACGCAGTTGTACGGGTTGTACAAGGCGGTGTACGACCAGAGCGAGATCCATTTTGACCTGCTCACGCCGGAGTTTTTCAGCGGGTTGCTGAGGGATGCCGGCAGTCACGGGCGCGTGTTCTGTTACTGGCACTGCGACGAACTGATCGGTTACAACCTGTGCTACGTGGAGGGTGACAAGCTGCTCGACAAGTACATCGGCCTCAGCTATCCGCAGGCGCTGGAGTTCAACCTGTATTTCGTCAGCTGGTTTGTGAACCTGGAATACGCGATGGCCCATGGGCTGAAATTTTATGTGGCGGGTTGGACCGACCCGCAGGTCAAGGCCAGCCTTGGTGCCGACTTCACCTTCACGCGGCACTTGGTGTGGATACGCAACCCGTTGTTGCGCAAGCTGGGCAACCGGTTCCGTCATCATTTTGAAAGCGACAACCAGTGGCACCAGGAGCACACCGCATGAGCCAGGACCGCGCACCGCTGATTCTCGATTTTGATGGCGCCGTCAGCGACATTCCCGGCGCGACCACCCTGGCGCTGCAGGCGTGGCAGGAAAAAATCCGCTTCGGCTGCCGTTGGGCCCAGTTCAAGGAGCTGGAAACCGCCCTGCATACGCAGATGCCCAGCGACTACGGCTGTGTGTTTACCGGCAGCGGCGACTATCACCATCTCAGCCAGCTCCTGTTGAACCGCCTTCCCACGCAGCAGAAATACCAACTGATCATTTGCGACAACCACCCCGACAATATGCGCTACCCATTCGGCATCCACTGCGGTTCGTGGGTCTATTGGGCCAGCCGTTTGCCTCAGGTCGAGCATGTGCATGTGCTCGGTATCGGTTCGCAGGACATTGCCCTCGGCCACGCCTGGGAAAATCACTGGTCGCCGCTACTCAAGCGCAAGTTGACCTACTGGAACGTCAACGTCGATACGCGCTGGATGAACTGGATCGGCGCCGGGCGCAGCAATCGCGCCTTCAGCCATCCGGATGACCTGATGAGTGCGTTCCTGGCACAGCTGGACCGTTCACTGCCGGTTTACCTGTCCATCGACAAAGACGTGCTGAGCCCGCAGGTGGTGAACACCAACTGGGACCAGGGTGAGTTCCTGGAGCAACATTTGAATGATCTGATCGATGCCTGCCAGGGGCAGATCATCGGCGCGGACATTACGGGCGATGTGTCGGCCTACCACTATGAAAGCAAGTTCAAGCGCTGGCTGAGCGCGTCCGACGGCCAGGAAGAGCTGCCCGAGGCGCAGGTGCAGATCTGGCAACAGCAGCAGAACGAATTGAATGGCCGCCTGGTGGCGCGCATCAATCAGGGCTGGAAACGATAACTTTCAGCCGGGCCAGGATCTGTTCGAAGTGTTCGTCGGTCAGCCAATGGCTGTTGCTGATCGACAGGGTGCGGTGGGCGAAAGCCTGGGCCTGGGTGATCTGGTTGCCCGGTTCCAGCAAGGGGGTCACGTTGGGATAATCCGGCAAGGCGTGTATGAACAGGCGCGTCACGCCCAACCCCGAGGTCCAGAGCTGCGCCATCGCCACATCGCGGGCGTGGGCCGAGGGCATCATCACCATCAGGAACGGCCAGGTGCCTTGCTGTCCGGTTCGGTCCATGATGACCGAGACACCGGGCAGGGCATTCAAGCGTGCGGCACGGCGTAAGGCGCGGGCGCGGCCTTGTTGCAAGTGATCGGGCAAGCGCGCCAGCGCAGCGGCGCCGACTCTGCGGCGATAACCGCCCAGGTGATGCAGTGGAATGTCGTTGACCGAAAAATCATCGCCCACCGCGGCCACTGCATCGCCGTGCGCCAATGCTGCGCGCAAGGCCTTGCCGTACACGTAGTACAAGCCGCTGGGCCGGTAAAGCAGGGCATATCCCCACAGCTCGGCGCTGCGTTGCGCTTCCCAGCGCAGGCTGAAGGGCAAGTCCTGGCGGCATTGACGGTGCAGCGCTTGATGCAGCACCGGGTCGCGACTGAACAACACACCGCCTTCTGCCGTCGTCAGCCCTTTACCCAGCGCCATGCTGAAAAAGCCTACGTCGCCCTTGAGCCCGACGCTGCGGCCATCGTCCAGCGCGCCCATGGCTTGCGCGGCATCTTCGATGATCGCCGCGCCGACGGCGCCGGCAATGCGTTGGGCGGAATCGACATCCGCCACGCGCCCGGCCAAATGGGTAACCACCACCGCCAGGGTGCTTTCGTCGCACAACTGCGCCAGATGCTGTTCGTCCAGATCGATGCTGTTGGGCTGCAAATCACAGGGCACCACCCGCAGCGGCGGGCAGTAATGGGCGGCCAGGGCCACCAGCGGACAGGTGTAGGCTGGCACGATAAGCCGGGTACGTCCCGGCATGCGCTGTTGCAACACCCGCAGGGCGATGACCAGCGCGGCGGTGCCGGAGCAAGGCAGCGCCGGCAGCGGAATCGACAGTTGGCGGGCCAGGGCAGGGGCCAGGTCGCCCGACAGGCCGAGCAGATCCCGCCAGCGCAGGGGCAGCCCTGCGGTGGGCGGAATCTCCCGAGGGAGCATTACGCCAGCGTCTCCGAACGACCGGCACCGATGACTTTGCCGGCTTCGTCCTCGCTGCGCGCCAGGCACAGGATGCCGGCAATGATCAGCGCGCCGCCGATGATTTTCGGCAGGGTCAGGCTGTCATCGAACAACCACACGGAAATCAGCGTCACGCTGATCAGTTCCAAGTGCGAGGCCGCAAACGCCGGGCCTACCGGGGCGTATTTGAGCAAGGTCATCCAGGTGAAGAAGGCGCCGATGTAACCGACAAACGCGCCGTAGATCCACGGGGCGCCAAACACGCGCACCAGCCAGGCAGCGTCCATCGTCAGGGGCTCGGCATGCACCGAGGCGAACTTGAAGCTGACCTGCGCCAAGGTGTCGAAAATGATCAGCGCGAGAAAACCCAGGACATAAAAGCGTTTCATTATTCAAACCCCACGACGGTCACGCCACAGGCGATCAGCATGATGCCGATCAACCGCCATTTGCTCAGGCTTTCCTTGAACAGGAAACGGCCGGCAATCATGATCACCACAATGTTGATGGAGCCCAGCATCACGCCGACCGACAGCGGTACCAGGGTCAGGAACGCCAGCCACAACACGAATTCGAAGACGTAGCAGATAACGCCGATCCAGATCCATGGCCGCTTGAGCATGTGTTTCCAGTGGGCCAGGCCATCATGCTCGGCGCTGGCTGAAGCCGCCGCCTTGAATGCCAGCTGGCCGGACGTATCGACGATAACGTTGAGTATCCAGAGGATGATGGTTAACTGGCTCATGTATTCCTATGCTTACAATCCTGCCGAGAGCGTACGATACAGCAGCCTGTCGCTTGGGTGACTGGAGTTTGCCGGTCGAACAGCCTGTGTTCAGTTTGATCCCTTGCGCCATTCGCAATAGCAGCCCACCGCCAGGGTGTGGGTCGCGTCAATTTCGCGCCCGGCCCCGAGGGCTTTCAAGATCGGCTCGATAAAGCTGTTACTCGAATTACACGTCAGCCCTTCACTGTAGGGGCCGAAGTACGCGAGCTTGCCCGTGCGATCCCAAATCCCCACGGCCGGCGTTGCTGGCACCTGGTCGGCGCCGGGCAAGGCGGCGAGGGTTTTCATCTTGCGCAGGTTGTCGGGCAGTTGGCCGTGGCTGCCGGCCTTTTGCAGGGCATAGAACTCCACGCCTTGAGGCGCGTACTCCTCGATCAGTTCGCCCAGATGCTGCTGGTTGCCGACATTGCACGGGCACGCCGGGTCCCAGAAATGCACCAGGCGTATCGGTCCCGGGCCTGCGAGCTCTGCGGGCAGGCGCAAGGCGTCCCCGGAAAACACCGCCGTGTGTTCGCTGAAGACGCGCAGGTAGCGGCCCTGGAACCAGTCATAGGCCGTCCACAGCACGCCGACGCAAATGACCAGCATCAGGCCGGCGAACAGGGCGGTGCGGGAGTGCTGTCGCATTCAGATCTATCCTCGGAGGTCGCGTAGCTTGCCATGCTTGCCCTGACAGATGAATATCGCAGCTCGATATTCATCTTCACCGAGAGTTTGGAACCCTTTATGCCTGTCAGTTTTGACCCCGATCATCTGCGCGAAAGCTTGCGGCCCCTGGTGGATGCGCAGCCGCTTTCCGTGGAGGCCCGGGTCTACCAGCGGTTCTACGGGCTGGACCTGCCAGCGCGCAAGGTGCCGGCGCCCAGCCGCTTGGGACGCTTCGAAGTGGAAGGCTTCCAGGTCGTGGCACAGGTATGGTGGCCAGCGCAGCCGGTAGCGACGATGTTCATGTTTCACGGCTTCTACGACCATATGGGGCTGTACCGCCATGTGGTGGATTGGGCGCTGGACCAGGGGTTTGTGGTGATCGCCTGCGATTTGCCGGGCCATGGGCTGTCCAGTGGCGCTCGTGCCAGCATCGATGATTTTGCGGTATATCAGGCGGTGGTGAAGGCGTTGTTCGCCCAGGCCGAAGCGCTGCGACTGCCGCAACCCTGGCACTTGTTCGGGCAAAGCACTGGCGGTGCGGTGGTGGTTGACCATTTGCTCAATCATGGCCTCGACAGTCCGGCCCAGGGCAAGACCTTCCTGTTGTCACCCTTGGTGCGGCCCCGTGCCTGGGGGTGGTCACAGGTCAGCTATTACCTGCTGCGCCCGTTTGTGAAAGGCATTGCCCGACGGTTCAGCGAGAACACCAACGATCCGCAATTCAAGCCGTTCCTGGAGGCTGACCCGTTGCAACCACGCCAACTGCCCACGGCCTGGGTAGGCGCGCTGGCACGCTGGATCAAACGCATCGAAGCCGCTCCGCGCAGCCCACGGCGGCCACTGATCGTGCAAGGCGAGGAGGATATGACAGTGGACTGGCAGCACAACTTGCAGGTACTGCGCAGTAAGTTCGATCAGCCCGAGGTGTTGATGCTGCCGCGGGGCAGGCATCACCTGGCAAATGAGATTCCGGAGATTCGTGAGCAGTACTTCAGCTTTCTCACGGACCATCTGAAGTAACACGTTCCAAATGTGGGAGGGGGCTTGCCCCCGATTACGG
>NZ_JBOICG010000315.1:0-4219 GCF_050739995.1 Pseudomonas sp.
CTCAAAGCTCGGCGTCAGCATCTCTACCGGCGAGCCCTTCAACAGCGCAGTCTCCTTGCGCGACACAATCACCCAGGATGGCCGAGGCAGCCCACTCAGCTTCTCCAGCTCATTGCGCCCCACAAACAGCGGCTGCTCGTCGTGATCCAGGTTCATCATGTAGCGCACCGCCCAAGTGTCCCGGGCCAGATTGACGAAGACCAAAGGCCCCGGTTGCGACTCACGCAGCGCCTCCACCTGGCTGACAAACTTCTGGGTATCGAATTGCAGATCCTTGGCCGGTTCGATCACCACCACCAGCAGCAGCCATTGCGCTGCCAGGGCGATCACACTGAGCCACACCAACCGAAGCGCCCTACTCCAGGCGATCAACGCCGCCACTTGCAGAATGACCAGAACACCGATCAGCAGCGGCAACGAAACAGCCGGCCAGTAACCATGCTTCTGCCACGTATACCGGCAGACAAAGAGCACAACCACACCCAGAGCCGGTAGCGCCACGACAAGCCCTTCATAGCAGCGACGCACGCCTACGAGCCAACCTTGAGCCTGGAGCAGCCCATAGGCAGCGACAGCGGCGAACATCGGCACCATTGGCAAGATGTAATAAGCACGCTTGAAGTGCGGCACCGACAAGCCGAGCAAAATCATCAAGCCGCAAGCGCCAAGGCGCACCAGCAGCTGCACGCCCTCATCAGCCCACCGCTCAGACCACCGATGACGCAGCGCAATCAAGGTCGCCAGCGCCAATGGCACTACAGGGAAATAGCGGTACAAACTCAGCTGGAAGTAAAAATAGAACGGCTCGCCCGACTCATCGAGACGACCACCCACCTGCATCTTGAACACTTCGTCGGCAAAGGCATCGCCACCACTGATCCGCGCAAGCTTCATCAGCACCCACCAGCAGGCCGCGAGCAACACCAGCCCAACAACGCCGTGGATCAGCACCTGCTTGACCCGCTCTCCTGGCCGACCCAGCGCCCAATACACGCACACCACCCCACAGACCTCGATCAACCCCAGCGGCCCGCGAATCGCGAAACCCAGGACGAACAGGGGGAAAACCGCCAACTGCCGCACCCGCGAGCCGAGGCGCTCGCCGCTGTGCAGCAGGTAGAAACTGCCCACACACAACAACGCGACCATCTGGTCGAGGCACACCGAGCGGGACTTTTCCAGCAACTGAGTCGTGAGCAGTGTCAGCAGCACTGCGAGCAGTGCCCAGGGGCGGCTGGCAGGTACCAGCAAGCGATAGATCAGGGCGACCACACCGGCCGAAGCGAGGGCCGTAGGCAGCACATTCGCCAAGTGGTTCGGCGCACCAAACAGCCGGGCAAATACAAAACTGAAGAACGTCGCAGTCCCCGGGTAATCCGCATACGGCTGACCGTAAGTGGTAGGAAATAAACTCGCGCCATGGCGAAACATTTCCTGCATGAACAGTGCCCAACGCCCGTCAAAGCCTTGGGGCTGCTGATCCCAGATACCCAAGGTGAACAGCAGCAAAGCGATCAGAAAAATGCCCAGGGACTCCAGGCGAAAACGACTGCGGTGATCCATCGATTGTCCTTTCAGGTAGGGTGCGCTGACTTATGGTGCCGCAGCCCGCCCTGAATGACGCCTGAACAAACCCGAACATTCACGCTTTAGCGATTGGCCGGCCACACCCACAGCGGCACCAAGCGAATGTAGATCAGCTCACCGACCAACTCGACCAGCGTCTGCAGAATGACCGCCGTGGCAGCAAGGCCCCGCACGTCTTCGGGCAGGGCCAATGCCAAGGGCAACACCACCAGCGAGTTGCGGGTGGCCGTGCTGAAAGTCACCGCACGCGCCGTCACGGCGGGTAACGCGAACAACCTCGCTGCGAATACCCCCACCAACGGCGCCAGTAGCAAGAAGCCCAGGTAGACCGGAATCACCGGCCACAACAGGCCGATATCACGCACCACCGCCGTGATCTGTGAGCCAATCACCACAAACAGCACCAACGCCATCGCCGGCACCGGCAGCCAGGCCCAGGCGCTGTTCCACACACTGATAATGCTGGAGCGACGCGCCAGGGACGTGGTCAGCACCGCCAGAATCATCGGCACCACGATCAGCCACAGGAACGCCTCGACGAACGGCCCTACCGCCACAATTCCATCGGACTGCGCGCCCAACATGAATCCCAGGTACATCGGCAGCAGCGCCAACTGCAGCAACAACAGCACCGGCGTCGCCGCCAGCATCAAACGCGAATCGCCCTTGCCAATGTGCGTGAACACCACGACATAGTCGATACACGGCGTGAGCAGCACCAACAACGCCCCTATCAACAACGCGGGACGCTCCACCAAGCCACGGGTCAGAACCCATACCAACATGGGCACCAGGACGAAATTGGCCAACAGCAAGGCCGAAAGGAAGCGTTTGTTACTCAAACCCTGGCGCAGGTCCAGAAACGGAATCTGCAGGAACATCGCGTACATCAACACGGCGATGGCGGGCGTGACCAGCATGCCGAGGCCCTGAGCCGCCAAGGGCGCTAGCAAGCCGAAGGAAGCAGCCAGGAGGACGGCGGCGAAGTAGACCGGGATCTGGTTGTGTTCGAGGGTGTCGCGGGTCATGGGCCGACTCTGGTCAATCAAAAGATCGCCAGCGTAAGCAGCCCACGCAATAACGTCGAGCATCCCGGCACTTTCTGCACGCATGGCAGGTTAAATTTGGTAATTTCGGCTTCTTATAAAAAGCGCGTGAGCCTCCAAGCCCACCCCACAAGCGCAAGGATTGAGCTGACCGATGAACCTGCCGACCCGACCAGCCCCAGAAGCATTTCGACAACCAGCAGCCGACAGCTACGTTATCGGCGGCTTCACCTGGCGCCACGTTCGCACTGACCTTGCACGCCCGGTCGTGATCATCAACGCCGCCACCTCCGTGCGCTGCCGCCACTACTCACGCTTCGCCGACTACCTGTTTGCCAATGGCTTCGACGTCATCACCTATGACTATCGCGGCATCGGCGAGTCCAGAAACGGCTCACTGCGTGGCTTCAAGGCTTCCTGGTCAGATTGGGGCGTGCTGGATTTCGAGGCGATGTTACAGCGAGCCCAGCAGGCATTTCCCGGGCAACCCGTCGATGTAGTCGCCCACAGTTTTGGGGGTTGCGCAGCCGGGCTGGGCGCGTCAGGCGCGGTGATTCGGCGGATCGTTACGGTGGGCGCACAGTTCGCCTACTGGCGCGACTATCACACGAGCGAACGTTGGCGGATGTTTGCCAAATGGCATGTGGCAATGCCTTTGATGACCGCGCTGTGCGGTTACTTCCCAGGCAAGCGGCTGGGCTGGCTGGAGGACACACCAGCGGGCGTGGTGCGGGACTGGGCCACACCAACACCGCAGTACGATAAACGCCCCAGCGGGCGCGGCCTGGGTGAATTGCCATTCAGCCGCGTGAAGGCCCAAATGCTGGCCATCAGCATCACTGACGACCCGTTTGGCACCGTGGCGGCCATCGAGCGGCTACTGGGCTATTTCAGCAGCAGTGAACGCACTCATTTGCGTATCGCCCCCGAAGATATCGGCGAAAAAGACGTTGGGCATTTCGCGTTTTTTCGCAGCGAATACCAGGACCGACTGTGGCCCATCGCACTGGCGTGGCTGAAACAGGGCGCACTGGCAGACGGCACGCCTGGGCACCGGGTGACGGAACGCACGTAGATTCCCTTGGGATTTCATCCAACCTGCGTTTCAATACCCGCCCCAGATCCTGAACCAAGGACGCAAGCCCATGGCTTCGCCAAACAAACAGCAAAAACGTGCCCACCGGGCAAAGGCCAAGGCCAAGCAAAACCGCACCCAGCGTGCCGTCGCGACCAAACCGGACGCGTTCGCTGGCGATGACAGCCGCATCGACCTTGAATCGGTGGATCTGACTGAGCTGTTTGTAGAGATGCGCACGGCAGGTGAAACCAGCCAGCAGGCGCTATGTGCGGCATTCCTGGCGCACCCGTTGCTGGCACTGGTGCTGGAGCAGGAAGGCGAAGAGGAAGCGACTGACTTTATCCTGGCGGCACTGATCGAGTATCGCCAGTGGGCCACGGACAGCGATGACGAAGCGGCTGCGCTGGCGTGGATCGAATCGCCAGAGTTCCAGGCCGATTACGTGGCGGCCTCCCAAGCGCTCGCCAGCTCGGAAGACTGACGCAGAACGAAATGTGGGAGGGGGCTT
>NZ_JBOICG010000316.1:0-3048 GCF_050739995.1 Pseudomonas sp.
AAGTTGACTCGATCCCCCCTCTCCAACGTGGTGCCCTCCAACACTTCCACAAACCCTTCCGCCCACGCCGCACTGCGCAGCACACCGGAGCTCTGGTTGCGGTAGATGATCGCCTTGCCTTGCTCGATGCGCCCGCGCAGGTACTCGCGGCGGTTGCCCGCTTGCGGCCAGACGAACCCCACCGGCACCTCGAAACGCAACGGCGCCACGTCTTGCACGCCTTGACGGCGCAGCAGGTAAGGACGGGCCAGCAAGGCAAACGTCACCAAGGTGGAAGCCGGGTTACCGGGCAAGCCGATCACCGGCACACCGCGAAAATGCCCGAAGGTCAGTGGCTTGCCCGGCTTGATCGCCAGCTTCCACAGGGCCAGTTCGCCCTCTTCGCGCAGGGCGATACCAAGGAAGTCCGCCTCGCCCACCGACACACCGCCAGTGGACAGGATCAAGTCGACATCGCCCAGCCCCGCCAAACGTGTGCGGGTTTTTTCCAGATCATCCGGCAGGATCCCGGCATCGACCACTTCGCAGCCCATGCGCACAAGCCAACTGCACAGCACACGGCGATTGCTGTTGTAGATCTGGCCCGGACCCAGCGGCAGGCCGGGCTCGATCAACTCGTCGCCGGTGGACAGCACGGCCACCCGTACACGGCGCACCACGCTCAGGCGGTCACGCCCCAGGGAGGCGGCCAGGCCCAGCTCGATTGGGCCCAGGCGGGTGCCGGCAGCCAACACACACTCGCCGACCGTGGTTTCCTGGCCTCGGGGGCGGATGTTCTGGTTAATCTGCAATGGCTCTGTAAAGCTCACGCGCTCGTCGCCATGGACCACGGCGTTTTCCTGCATTTCTACGCAGTCCGCGCCTTCGGGCACCGGCGCGCCGGTAAAGATTCGCGCACAAGTGCCAGCGGCCAGCGGCTGCGGCGCCTGGCCGGCGAAGATGCGCTGGCTGACCGGCAATGGCGCACCGGTCCAGTCCGACAGCCGCAGGGCATAGCCGTCCATGGCGCTGTTAGGCCAAGGCGGCAGATCGAGGGTAGAAACCAGGTCTTGCGCCAGCACGCGGCCATCGATGTCCGCCAGGGGTAGCACTTCCTGCTCGCGGATCGGCGTGGCTTCGGCCATGTCCAGCAGTCGTTGCAGCGCTTCTTCCACCGGCATCAGCGCGCCGGTCTTGCCGGGCTTACCCACGGGACTCACAAGGTTCGGCCTGCTTCAGGTGAGGCACGAAGTTGCACGGGCGGTGACGGTTGTCCAATTGCTCGGCGAGGATACCGTCCCACCCCGTGCGCACGGCGTTTGTGGAGCCCGGCAGGCAGCACACCAGCGTGCCATTGGCCAAGCCGGCCAAGGCGCGGGATTGCACGGTGGAGGTGCCGATATCGGCCACGGAGATCTGGCGGAACAGCTCGCCGAAACCGTCGACCTGCTTGTCCAGCAGGCAGCTCACCGCTTCGGGGGTGCTGTCGCGGCCAGTGAAACCTGTGCCGCCAGTGATCAACACCACTTGCACCACGTCTTCGGCGATCCAGTGGGCGACTTGGGCGCGGATTTTGTAGAGGTCGTCCTTGAGCAACACGCGCTCGGCCAGAGAGTGGCCGGCGGCGGTCAGGCGGTCGACGAAGACCTGGCCCGAGGTGTCGGTGTCCAGGGTGCGGGTGTCGCTGACGGTCAATACAGCGATGTTCAGGGGTACGAAGGGCGCATCAGCCTTGGCTTTCATGGCTCGGTCCGGTTGTCGAAGGAACAGCCCGATGTTATATCACAGGGCCTTATTTACCTGTCGCAGCGGAACCACCATGCCCCTTGATTATTCGCCCCTGCCCTGTTCGATCCTGTTGTTGGCCGGTGGCCGCGGCCAACGCATGGGCGGCCAGGACAAAGGCTTGCTGCAATGGCGCGGCCAACCATTGATTGCCCACTTGCAGCGCCTGACTCGGCCGCTGACGGATGACCTGATCATCTCGTGCAACCGCAATCATGAGCTGTACGCCCCCTACGCCGACCAACTGGTGAGCGACGACAGCCCTGACTTCCCCGGCCCGCTCGCGGGCATACGTGCAGGCTTGGTCGCTGCGCGCCATCAGCACCTGCTGATACTGCCGTGTGATGTCCCGAACATTGATGCACGACTGCTGGCCGACCTGCGTGAGCTATCGAGTCGCAATCCATTGGTTCCGGTCATGGTCCGACAAGGTGAGTTCTGGGAGCCCTTGCTCTGCATCATCCCCACCGCCCTCAAAAGCCAAGTGGAATGCGCTTGGGATGCCGGTGAGCGAAGTCCGCGCAACATTATGCTGCAACGGGGTGGCATCGCCCTGGAATGCCCGGCCAATGACCCCCGCCTGGCCAACCTTAATACACCCGAGCTGAAGCACACTAGAACTGGCGTGTCAGAATGATCAGCGCACCAGGAACTTTGGCGACGCCCTGCGCGTCACAAGGTCAGCTATTCAAAAGTATTCTCTCGGAGACAATCTCATGACTCAACGGACCATCGCCGCTCTCATGCTTGCACTGGGCCTCGCTACCCTTGCCGGTTGCGCCTCGCCAACAGTGATCACCCTGAATGACGGTCGCGAAATCCAGGCCGTCGACACCCCGTCTTTCGACAAAGCGTCGGGCTTCTACGAATTCAAACAGCTCGATGGCAAGGAAACACGGATCAACAAGGATCAGGTTCGCACCGTTAAAGAGTTGTAAGTCTTAACGCTTGCCTGCCAAGGCCCGCCTCGTGCGGGCCTTGTCGTTTCTGCGGGTTACCAGTCGAGGATGATCCGGCTGCGAAAATCCCGTGGTTCAGCAGTAACCGGGTCGATAAAGCGCACGCCCTGGGCCAGCAGCTTCAGGGGCTTGGCGTAGTCGTCCTCGGCATCCTTGATCACGTCGGGATAGAACGGGTCATTGCAGATACTCGCGCCGAGCGCAGTCATGTGCACGCGCAGCTGGTGCTTTTTCCCGGTCACGGGAAACAGACCGTAACGCCATAGATCGCCATGTTTTTCCCGCACTTCCACGGCCGTTTCGGTGTTGCTGGCACCGGGTCCCT
>NZ_JBOICG010000317.1:0-10634 GCF_050739995.1 Pseudomonas sp.
TCGCAGGCAAGCCAGCTCCCACATTGATCGGGTTTGCACAGTCGGTACCCTGGTGTTTTCAGTGGTGGTGGTCGAACTCCAATAGGAAGTGGGGACTGACCTGGCCTTCAAGGGCGGTCATGTGGTGTTCGGCATCACACATGTGTTCATGCATCAAGCTACGCACGGCGCTTTCATCGCCGGCACGAAAAGCGATCAGCAACTGCTTGTGATAGTCGAGGTTGGCCGCATCGAACTGCTTGCGCTTGGGTTTGTAGGCTTTTTTCAGCACCACCAGGTCGCGCAGCAAGTCGTTGAGGAACTGCGCCATGAAACTCAGCAGTGGATTGGGGCAGGCCCTGGCCAAAAGGTTATGGAACTCCAGTTCCGCCAGGCGTTGCTCGCGTTGGCCGGCCTCGCTGTCTTCCGGTGCGCTACAGAAATCCACGTTGTCTTGCAGGGCCTGGTAGTCGTCTTCGCTGAGTCGCCCGAGCACCGACACCGCCAATTCCACCTCGATGACTTTGCGCAACTGGTACACCTGCTCGCCGTCCAGGTGCTGGAAGTGCAGGTAGTTGCGCAGCGCGCGGCTGGCCGGTTCGGTGCCCGCCTGGTTCAGGTATGCACCACCGCTGGGGCCGGTGCGCGTGCTCACCAGGCCTTCCACTTCGAGGGCCTTCAGCGCTTCGCGGGCCGAGCCCTTGGAGCACTGGAAGCTTTCCATCAGCTCACGTTCGGTAGGCAGCCGGTCGCCGGGCTTCAAGGCGTCGGTGACGATGGAGCGCTTGACCGACTCGACAATCACATCGGACAACTTCTGGCGTTTGCGTCGTAGCGGGCGACTTAGCATGGGTTCGATTTATCGTATTAATGCGGATAAATAGCACTTAATAGCGATCGAGATACAGCGTCAACGCTGGGTGTCGTTTTCGATGGCAACAGGTCGCAAACGGAGGGCTATTCGTCGGTTCCTCGGTCAAGACAGCGCGTTGAGGGCGGTGGTTGCTTGCCGTAGACCAGGAAGTCGCCCACCCAGCGGTTGATGCAAGCGCTGTCTTGCTGGGTGGGCTCTTTAAGACGCAGATGTTCGACAAAAGGATTGTCTGCTTCGGCCTGTTGCGCGTTGACCAGCACCATGCGCATCACTCGTTCGGGAAACAGCGTGGCGTATCGGCTGCCTAAACGGGTGGCATCAGCATTACCCAGGTAAAGCAGTTGGGCGTCGCCCAGTTGGGTGCGGACAAACTCCATGTCCTGAGCGGCCTGTTCGACGCCGTTTTCGTTGCCAAGGTCGCGAGGAGTGAGCTCAATGACATCGTAACGGTTGACTAGCGTGCGATACGCCGGGTTGGAGTAGGCGCCCCAGAGGCTGGTCAGGTGGATGGCAAACGTACCGCCCTGGTTTCTTTTGGGGGCGTCGCCGGCCTGGGCAAACACCACGCCTTCCCGGTTCAATGGGTCACGGGCGCCGACACGAGTCACGTAGAGGCGCAGGTTGCCTTGCCGGGGAGCGGCGTGGTTGCGCGGTACACTCACAGTGCCGCATTGGGTACGTTGTAGCACTTCCGGGTCCAGGCGTTCAGCGGCGGGCAAGGGGCAGTCCAGCAGCCAGTCGATAGCGGTAGGTGGGATCAACGGCTGGGCACAGCTTGAGGTCACCCAAAGGCAGGCGTACGTCAGGTATTTTGCAACAGCCATCAAGAGATCCTGGGAAACCGTGTGATAACGGCTTTTTTACCAAGGACCTCTGGTCGAAAAATGTAGTGTGAGAAGACAGCTTGTGTACGAAATCGGAGTTTTGTTTATCGGATCTGTGTCTGCCAGCCGCCGCCCAACGCCTTGTACAACGCGATGCTGGCCTGCAGGCGCGATAGCCGCAGCTGCACGTTCTGGTCTTGAGCCGCGTATAAGGTGCGTTGGGTTTCCAGTACGTTGAGCAGGTCTTCGGCGCCTGCCTGGTAGCGGCTTTCGGCGATCTCGAAGGCGCTCTGCGCCTGTTGCAGTTCTTCACTCTGCCATTGGCGTTGCTGGTCGAGCCGGGTCATGCTGCTGAGGGCTTTTTCCACATCGGCAAAGCCGTTGATGATCGCACCGCGATAGGTTTGCAACAGCTCATCCTGGCGTGCGCGTGCCTTGTCGCGTTCAGCGCTTAAACGGCCGTTGTTGAAGATGGGGCCAACCAGGCCCGCGGTCAGCGTGTAATAGGGACTGCGCAGGATTTCTGCGGCTTTGTAAGCGTCGGAGCCAAGCGTCGCGCCGAGGGTGACGGCGGGCAGCATGGCCGCGCGCGCGACGGTGACGTCGGCTTGCGCCGCCGCCAGTTGCGCCTCTGCCTTGGCGATGTCGGGTCGACGGCTGAGCAACTGGCTGGGCATACCGGCGCCGATGGTCGGCCAGGTGAGGGCCTGGAACGGTTCGTTGCCCAGTTCCAGGGCCTGCACGGGTTGGCCGAGGAGGGCGGCCAGGGTGATGCGCGATTCTTCGGCCAGTTGCTGGATAAGCGGCAGTTGGCGTTGCTGGCTGGCGACCAGGCTTTTTTGCTGGGTCAGCTCCAGGGCGGTGGCGGAGCCGGCGTCATAGCGGGTCTGCACCAGGTTGAGTACGTTGCGCGCGTTTGCCAGGTTGAGTTCGGCGATCTGCTGGCGCTGGTGGGCGGCCAGGGTTTGCGCATAACGGTCGGCCACGCTGCTGAGCAAGGTCAGTTCCACCGTGGCCTGGTCAAACTCGCTGGCGCGCAGGCTATGCAGCGCGCTGTCGCGGGCGGCGGCACGGCCACCCCAGAAGTCCACTTCGTAGCTGGCGGTGAGGTTGGCGCCAAAGTTGTCGACGGCATCATTGGTGCTTGACGCATCCAGATCGGGCCCACCCGGTCCGCGCAGCAACTTTTGACGGCTGGTGGTGAGGTTGAACTTCACCTCCGGCAACAGTGGTGCGCCGGCGATCGCCGCACTGGCTTGGGCCTGACGCACGCGCGCGGTGGCGGCAGCTACGTCGAAGCTGTCGTGGCGAGCCTGATCGACCAGGCGGTTGAGTTGCGGGCTGCCGAACTGTGTCCACCATAGTTGATTGGTGGCCTGCGCCGCTTCACGCTCGGCATATTGCCAGGCGGCCGGTGGTGTAATGCCGCTGTCGAGGGCGGGAGGGTTGCCGGTGCAGGCACTGAGCAACACACATACGCCGGGCAGAAAAATGGACCGTTTATTCACTGGTCAACGCCTTAACCGGATCGAGCCGGGCTGCTTTACGGGCCGGCATAAAGCCGAATACGACACCGGTGACCAGCGCACAGCCAAACGCGCCCGCTACCGCCACCAGGGAAAACTGTACCGCCACCTGGGCCAGCACCAGCACGCCGCCCACCAACAGCGCCAGGCCGATGCCGCACAGGCCGCCGACCACCGAGAGCATCACCGCCTCGGTCAGGAACTGGCGCAGGATGTCGCGCTGGCGCGCCCCGGTGGCCATGCGGATACCGATTTCACGGGTGCGTTCACGCACGGTCATCAACATGATGTTCATCACGCCGATGCCGCCCACCAGCAGCGAAATCGCGGCAATCGAGCCGAGCATCAGCGACAGGGTGTTCTGGGTCCGGGCTTCGGCCTGGATCATCGCGGCGTTGTTGGTCAGGTGATAGTCGGGTTTGCCGTGGTGCAGGCGCTTGAGCAATTGGTCGATAGCCTGCTCGGCATCGTGGACACGGCTGGCATCGGCGGCGGCAATCACCACGTATTCCGGGTTGTAGCTGCCAAACAGGCGAATGCTCGCGGCGGAGTAGGGGATGGCAATGCGGTCGTCACTGTCTTTGTTGCCGGAGCTGGAGCCTTTCTCCTGGAGCACACCGACGACTTGGAAGGGCACGTTTTCGATCAGGATGTATTGGCCGATGGGGCTGATCAAACCCTTGAACAGCTTGTCGCGTACCCGGGCACCGATGACGGCCACCGTGGCGGCATTGCGCTCGTCGGCTTCGGTGAAGTAGCTGCCTTCCACCACCGGCCAGTTGAAGATGGTTGGGAAGTTGGTGTCATTGCCGCCCACATACGCCATGTAGTCGATATTGCCGAAGCGCACCCCGGCGTCGGCGCCGTTGACCGGCATGATTCGCTTGACCTGCGGCAGGGTGGCCAGGGCCGCCACGTCCTGCGGGGTAATGATGCCCAGTGGCGTGCGCGGGTTCGGCGAGGAGCCACTGACATACAAAATGTTCGAGCCGAATGCACCCATTTGCGCCATCACCTGGCGCTTGCTGCCTTCGCCCACCGCCAGCATCACCACCACCGACGCGACGCCGATGATGATCCCCAGCAACGTCAGTGCGGTGCGGAAGCGGTTGATCCACATCACCCGCCACGCGGCGCGGATGGCGTCGAGCAGTTCTGCCTTCCAGGCGCCGTTATGTTCGGCACCGTCGGCCAGGCGCTGACGCAGGTCTACGGCTTGCAGGGCGCCGGTGGTGAGGGTGGGGGCAGGGGGGCTTTCATTGGCCGAGTCGCTGATGATCAGGCCGTCGCGAATCTCGATGATGCGGTTGGCCCTTGCCGCCACATCGCGATCATGGGTGATCAGGATGACCACGTGGCCCTGGCTCGCCAGTTCGTCCAGCAGGGTCATCACCTCGGCGCCGCTGTGGCTGTCGAGGGCGCCGGTGGGTTCGTCGGCGAGGATGATATGCCCGCCGTTCATCAGCGCCCGGGCTATCGACACCCGTTGCTGCTGGCCACCGGAAAGCTGGTGCGGGCGGTTGCCCGTGCGCTCGGCCAGGCCCAGTCGCGTAAGCAGGGCGTTGGCACGGGTGTGGCGTTCGGCTGCGCTGATGCCGGCATAGATCGCCGGCATCTCGACGTTTTCCTGGGCGGAGCCCGACGGAATCAGGTGATAGCCCTGGAACACGAACCCGAACGCTTCGCGGCGCAGCCAAGCCAGTGCATCGCTGTCCAGGTGGGCGACGTTTTCGCCGGCAAACAGGTACTCGCCTTCGGTCGGGCGGTCGAGGCAGCCGAGGATATTCATCAGCGTGGATTTGCCGGAACCGGAGGCACCGACGATAGCGACGAATTCCCCGGCGTGAATCGACAGGTCGATACCGCGCAACACGTCGACCTGCGGGCTGTCACCGCCGCCGTAGGATTTGCGGATGTGCTTGAGTTCGATCAGGGGCGTGGTCAACTCAACCCCCGTTGCTGTCGGCTGGGCCGATCAACAGGTGATCGCCTTCGCGCAGGCCGTCCAGCACTTCGACCCGCAGGCGGTCGCTGATACCCAGACGCACTTCGCGGTCTTCGATGCTGCCGTTTTTCGCCACGACCCGGGCGATCTGCCGGTCGGCATTGGCGGTGCCTTGCAGAGCGGCGACGGGCACGGTCAGGGCGTCCTTGACGTGGCTGGCGACGAAAAATACCTGGGCGGTCATCTCGGCCATCAGCGCATTATCGGCGTTGTCCACATCCAGCAATACGGTGTACAGCACCACTCGGCCACTGCCGCTTTTGCTCGTGCTGCTGGGGTTGCCGCTGCCCTGGCTGGTTTCGTTGAGTGGCTTGGGCGGGATCGGCAGGATCTGCCGCACGGTGCTGGTCCAGCGTCGGTTACCGCCGCTCAAGGTGGTGAAGTAGGCCGTCATGCCGGGTTTGACATGGCCGATGTCAGCTTCCGACACCTCGGCCCACACTGTCATCGGCGACAATCTGGCGATACGCAGGATCAGCGGCGTTTGTTGCTGTGCATTGAGGGTCTGGCCGACGCGTGCATCCACGGCTACCACAGTGCCATCCATCGGCGCGAAGATCCGCGTGTAACCCAGCTCGGCTTCGTCACTGCGCAGGCTGGCCTGGGCCTGGCGAATCTGCGCCTGGAACATGTCGACCCGCGCCTGGGTGGCACTCAGTTCGGCCTGGGCGGTTTGCACATCTTCTTCACGCGTGGCGTTGCCTGCGGCCAGGCGTTGCTGGCGCTGGTACTTCTGGCGTGCCAAGGCATGCTGGGCTTTCTGTTCCTGCAACTGGGCCTTGAGGTTTTCGATGGCGTAGCGGCTGGCATCGAGCTTGGCGTTTTGCGTGGACGGGTCGATCTCCACCAGCAACTGGCCGGCCTTGACCTGATCGCCGGCCTCGACATGGATCTTCTGGATCTGCCCGGAGGCTTGGGCGCCCACGTCGACATAACGTCGCGGTTGCAGGGTGCCCAGGGCCGTGACGCTGTTTTCGATACTGCCACGGGTCACGGTGACGGTGGCGTAGGTGTCACGGCCGGGTGGGAGGGCCTGCCAGGCGGCAACCGCGATGATGGGGATCAGGCACGCTGCAACCAGCAGGGCGCGTCGGGCAGGTCGAGGGCGTTTCATGCTTAGGTTCCAGCCAGGAAAGATCGGGGCGCAGTTGCGCAGAGCTGACAGGTAAACGAGGAAAATGGCTGGATATTTAGGCTGTTACATAAGCAGTTACAGCTTGTTCGAAGAAAAAAAACCACCGTTGAGGCAAGACTTGTTTAAAAGTAGATGAGAATTACTATAAATTGCACGCACTCAAACTGCCATCATCGATGGGCTGTCTTCGTTAGCACGCAAGGGTCGGATGCCGTCCACCCGACGGTCGGGAGTCATGTTGGAAAACTACTATCGCGAGCTGGTGTGTTTCCTCAACGCCAAGCTGGGCAACCGTCAGGTGGCCGAGGATGTGGTGCATGACGCTTATGTCCGCGTGCTGGAGCGGTCGAGCAATACGCCGATCGAACAGCCGCGCGCATTTCTGTACCGCACGGCACTGAACCTGGTGATCGACGGCCATCGGCGCAATGCGTTGCGCCAGGCCGAACCCCTGGAGGTGCTGGACAGCGAAGAGCGTTTCGCCACCGGTTCGCCGCACACCTGTCACGACCAGGAACAGCGCATTGAAATGCTGGAGCGCGCCCTGGCCGAGTTACCGGCCGCCTGTCGCGACAGTTTCCTGCTGCGCAAGCTCGATGGGCTGTCCCACCCGCAAATCGCCGAACGCCTGAGCATTTCCCGCAGTGTGGTGGAAAAACACATCGTCAACGCCATGAAGCATTGCCGGGTGCGCATGCGTGAGTGGGAAGCGCACTGATCACTGATCAGTTAAATTTTATTTCACTGTCCTCGTTTCCTATCAACACATGACCTGATGTTCGGGTCTCGAAGGTATTCCCGCCCCACCGCCAAGGGGCTTATCCAGAGGACACTGGAATGACACAGGCAATTGCTTCGCCCGCGGTTCATGACCTGATCGGTATCGGTTTCGGCCCTTCGAACCTGGCGCTGGCCATCGCCCTCCAGGAGCGCGAAAAAGCCCAGGGCAAACTGGACGTACTGTTTCTCGACAAGCAGGCCGACTACCGCTGGCATGGCAATACCCTGGTCACCCAGAGTGAGCTGCAGATCTCGTTCCTCAAGGATCTGGTGACACTGCGTAACCCCACCAGCCCTTACTCGTTCGTCAATTACCTGAAAGCCCACGACCGCCTGGTGGAATTTATCAACCTGGGCACGTTTTACCCGTGCCGCATGGAGTACAACGATTACCTGCGTTGGGTGGCCGGACAGTTCCAGGCCCAGGCGCGCTATGGCGAGGAGGTGCTGGCCATCGAGCCGATCCTGCACCAGCAGCAGGTCGAGGCGCTGCGGGTGATTTCCCGCGATGCCATGGGTGAGCAACATGTGCGCACCACGCGTTCCGTGGTGGTGAGCCCTGGCGGTACGCCGCGTGTGCCCGAGGCGTTCAAAGGCCTCAAGGATGATGGCCGGGTGTTCCACCATTCCCAATACCTGGAACGCATGGCCACCCAGCCGTGTGTCGAAGGCAAGGCGATGCGTATCGCGATCATTGGCGGTGGCCAGAGCGCGGCCGAGGCCTTTATCGACTTGAACGACAGCTTCCCCTCGGTGCAGGTCGACATGATCCTGCGCGGTTCGGCGCTCAAGCCGGCGGATGACAGCCCGTTCGTCAACGAAGTGTTCTCGCCGGCCTTTACCGACCTGGTGTTCCAGCAAGTCGGTGCCGAGCGTGAACGGTTGGTGGCCGAGTACCAGAACACGAACTATTCGGTGGTGGACCTGGACCTGATCGAGCGCATCTACGGCATCTTCTACCGCCAGAAAGTCTCCGGCATTGCCCGCCAGGCGTTCCGCACCATGACCGTGGTCGAGAAAGCCACCGCCAGCGCGCTGGGTATCGAGTTGGCCTTGCGCGACAACGCCACCGGCGAAACCAGTGTCAGCCATTACGATGCGGTGATCCTCGCCACCGGTTACGAACGCCAGAAGCACCGCGAGCTGCTGGCGCCTTTGCAGGCCTACATGGGCGACTTCGAAGTGGCCCGTGATTACCGCATCATCACCGATGAGCGTTGCAAGGCCGGCGTCTACATACAGGGCTTCAGCCAGGCCAGTCATGGTTTGAGCGATACCTTGCTGTCGGTACTGCCGATTCGCGCGGATGAGATTGCGGCGTCGCTGTTTGAGCATGATCGCCATCGTGGCAAGGGGCGCTCGGTACAGGACCTGTTGCTGGCCACCGCCAGCTGACAAGCTGCACTTGTGACACGGAGGGCTGGCTGATACTGTACAAAAAACCAGTATCGGTAGCCTTCCATGCAGTTGATCGAAAAACTCAGCATCCTCGCCGACGCCGCCAAGTACGACGCGTCCTGTGCCAGCAGCGGCGCTCCCAAGCGCAGTTCCGAGGGCAAGGCCGGGCTGGGTTCCACCGATGGCATGGGTATCTGCCACAGCTACACCCCGGACGGGCGTTGCGTGTCGCTGCTCAAGGTGTTGCTCACCAACTTCTGCCTCTACGACTGCCAGTATTGCGTCAACCGCCGCTCCAGCGACGTGCCCCGCGCACGCTTCAGCCCGGAGGAGGTGGTTACCCTGACGTTGGATTTTTACCGGCGCAATTGCGTCAGCGGGCTGTTTCTCAGTTCGGGCATCATCCGTTCGGCCGACTACACCATGGAGCAACTGGTGCGTGTGGCCAAACTACTGCGCGAAGAGCACGACTTTCGCGGCTATATCCACCTCAAGACCATTCCCGAGGCCGACCCGGCGTTGATTGCCGAGGCTGGGCGCTATGCCGATCGCCTGAGCGTGAATATCGAACTGCCCACCGCTGCCAGCCTGCAAACCCTGGCGCCGGAGAAACAGATCGGCTCGATCAAGCAGGCCATGCACACTATCTACACCGGCGAGCAAACCGTACTCAACGAGCCCCGCGCACCGCGTTTCGCCCCGGCCGGGCAGAGCACGCAGATGATTGTCGGTGCCGATGACACCGATGACAGCACCATCCTCCATGGCGCCGAGGCGCTGTATGGCAACTTCAAGCTGCGCCGCGTGTATTACTCGGCATTCAGCCCCATTCCCAACAGCCCGAAAAGCGTGCCCTTGGCTGCGCCGCCACTGATGCGCGAGCACCGTTTGTATCAGGCCGACTTTCTATTACGCAGTTATGGGTTCAACGCCAATGAACTGTTCAAAGGTCCCGGCCACCTGGCGTTGGATATCGACCCCAAGCTGGCCTGGGCCCTGGACAATCGCGAGGTGTTTCCCCTCGACCTGAACCGCGCTGAACCCACGTTGATTGCACGCATCCCCGGCATTGGCCTGCGCATTACCCAGCGTTTGGTGGACTTGCGCCGTGAACGCAAGATCCGCTTCGAAGACCTGGCGCGCATGCGCTGCGTGCTGGCCAAGGCCAAGCCGTTTTTCATCACCAGCGACTATCACCCCCAGCAGGCGGACAGCACCAGCGTGTTGCTGCGCGAGCAATTGCGCGACCGCCCGCAGCCCCAGCAAATGGGGTTGTGGGGATGATCAGCCTGGAATGCGACAACCTGTTCAGCACCTGGCGCGAACAAGCGCGCTGGTTGTTGAGCCATCAGGTCGACCCCAGCCAGGTGAGCTGGGGCGAAGCGGAAGTGGCCGATCTGTTTGCCACCGACGAACCGATACCCGCCGGGCTGGGGCCGTTCCAGGCGAGGATTCCCAAGGCGTTGCTGGAGCTGCTGGAGTCGGCGGCCTGTTATCACGGCGAGCAGCGCTGGAGCCTGCTGTATGAGGTGTTATGGCGGGTCAGCCATGGCGACCGCACGGCGATGCTGGCGGGGGACAAGTTGGGCAGCGAGTTGCAGCGGCGTATCAAGCAGGTCAACCGTGAAGCCCACCATCTGCACGCGTTTGTACGGTTTATTGCGCTGCCTTCAGGCGCAGGCCCCGAATTGCCGGAGTACGTGGCTTGGCATGAGCCCGCACACGATATTCTGAAGTCTGCCAGCCAGCACTTTGTGGGGCGCATGGGCCGCCATCGCTGGATGATCGCCACACCGTTGGATGGGGTGTATTACGATGGCGTGCAATTGATCCACCAGCGCGAGTGTCCCGAGGCGTGGCGGCAATTGGCGCAGAACGTCGACGACCCCCATAGCGCCATGTGGCTGACGTACTACAGTCACATTTTCAACCCGGCGCGGCTGAACCCGAAGGTGATGGAAGGGCACTTGCCCAGCCGGTTCTGGAAGAACTTACCGGAGGGCAAGTTGATCCCGGGGTTGATCAGCGAGGCGCGGACGGGCAAGCAGAAGGATGGGCAGGCCAAGCTGATTGGCACCAAACCCGGTAAAAGAATTGCGAACCCGATCAATGT
>NZ_JBOICG010000318.1:0-3562 GCF_050739995.1 Pseudomonas sp.
GACCCAAGGCGTACCGAGCTCCGCCGGGGTGCCGGCCGCGTTTGCCAAACATACCCTGACCCTGCCGTTCAACGACATCGCCGCCGTCGAGCAAATGCTCAATGAAGTGGGCCAGGACGTGGCGTGCATCATCGTAGAACCCGTGGCCGGCAACATGAACTGCGTGCCACCGGCGCCGGGCTTCCTTGAAGGCTTGCGCGAGCAATGCGACAAACACGGCGTGGTGCTGATTTTCGACGAAGTGATGACCGGCTTCCGTGTCGCCCTCGGCGGCGCCCAGGCTTACTATGGCGTTACGCCGGACCTGAGCACTTTCGGCAAGATCATCGGCGGCGGCATGCCGGTGGGCTGCTTCGGTGGCAAACGCGAAATCATGCAACACATCGCACCGCTGGGCCCGGTGTACCAGGCAGGCACCTTGTCGGGTAACCCGTTGGCAATGGCTGCCGGCCTGACCACCCTGCGCCTGATCAGCCGCCCGGGCTTCCATGCCGAGCTGACCGACTACACCACCCGCCTGCTGGACGGCTTGCAACAGCGCGCCGATGCGGCGGGCATCCCGTTTGTCACCACCCAAGCGGGCGGTATGTTCGGCCTGTACTTCAGTGGTGCTGACGATATCGTCACCTTTGATGACGTGATGGGCAGCGATGCCGACCTGTTCAAGCGCTTCTTCCACCTGATGCTGGAAGGCGGTGTGTACCTGGCGCCGAGCGCGTTCGAAGCCGGCTTTACGTCGATCGCCCATGGCGAGGCCGAGTTGAAACTGACGCTCGATGCTGCCGAACGGGCCTTCGCCGCACTGAAATAACAGCGGCCACGATCAGGCGTCGCCCTGAGCGACGTCTGATTTACTACTTTACTTACAGACTTTTCCTCGTTTTTTCGAGAATCTACCTGCAATCCGGCAGATAACTTGCCCACGCAGCAGAAAATCGAGTAAAGACTTTGTAAGCAGAGGCCTGCTTATTTCATAATGCGCGCTCATTGGACTCCCCGAGGGTCCGCGCGCCCCGTCAGAGGTAAGTCGATTCCCATGAAACGCACCGGCCGCACCCTGGTACTGGGCTGCCTGTTGCTCCTTCAGCCGCTGCTGGCACATGCCCAAGCAGGCGGCAACTCGTTGTTAATCCCAGCGATGGGTCGTTGCACCCTCAATACACAGCCAGACAGCCAGGCCGAAGCCCTGAGCGCGTGCCAGAAACAGGCCGATGGCGGTGATGCGCAGGCGCAATACGAGTTGGGCGAGTACTACCACGACAGCAAGAACCCCGCTCGCGACCTCAACCTGGCCTTGAGCTATTTCGAAAAAGCCTCGCTGCAGGGTCACGCCCAGGCGCAATTCCAGCTGGGCAATATGTTCTTCAAAGGCGAAGGCGTACCGGCCAATAATGTGCAGGCGTATATCGTGCTGAAAATGGCCGCGGTCAACGGCGCCGAAGACGCGCTGGACACCGCCGACGAAGTCGCCGAGCACATGCAGCGCGATGAACTGGAAGTGGCCACACAAGTGCTGGGCCAGATCTTCCGCAATTACTTGCAGGAACTGCAGAGTGCCGATGGGCGCTCGCCGTTCTCACCTCTGCCCTGACTTCAGCTAAACCCTTCTAACGCTATCGCAGGCAAGCCAGCTCCCACATTCGACGGCATTCCAAAGTTGGAATTCGTTCAGTGTGGGAGCTGGCTTGCCTACGATGGGGTCGACGCGGCCTGAAGACTTACTTCTCGGGCATCGGCATCGGAAACGGCATGACATTGCTCACGCCCCGCGCCTCACTGATCTTCGGCGTGCCCAGGCGTTCCACTTCGTCGATGCGCACGATCGAATGCATCGGCACAAAGCTGCGCACTACGCCTTCAAACTGCGCCTTGAGCTTTTCTTCGCCCGGGTCGACGACCAACTGGGTGCGCTCGCCAAAGACGAACTCTTCCACTTCCAGGAAGCCCCACAGATCACTTTGATAGATCTGCTTGGCGTACATCTCGAACACCTGGCCCTGGTTGAGGAAAATCACCTTGTAGATTGGAGCTTCACGTTTGGTCATGGTGGGCGAACAACACATCGGGGATATAAAAGAGGGCGCGAACTATAGCATGGCACCCGATGCACAACGCTAGGAACCAATGGGCATGCCCCCTATAATGCGCGGTTCTTTACCACCAGTTGACGATTCCCATGGCCAAGAAGCTTTACATCGAAACCCACGGTTGCCAGATGAACGAGTACGACAGCTCGCGCATGGTCGATCTGCTGGGCGAACACCAGGCCCTGGAAGTCACTGCCCGCGCCGAAGATGCCGACGTGATCCTGCTCAATACCTGCTCGATCCGCGAGCGGGCCCAGGACCGTGTGTACTCCCAGCTGGGCCGCTGGCGCGAATTGAAACTGGCCAACCCGGAGATGGTGATCGCCGTCGGCGGTTGCGTGGCCAGCCAGGAAGGTGCCGCGATCCGCGACCGTGCACCGTATGTCGACGTGGTGTTCGGCCCGCAGACCCTGCACCGTCTGCCGGAAATGATCGACGCAGCCCGCGTTACCAAGCTGCCGCAGGTAGACGTCTCGTTCCCCGAAATCGAAAAATTCGACCACTTGCCCGAGCCACGTATCGACGGACCAAGTGCCTATGTGTCGGTGATGGAAGGCTGCAGCAAATACTGCACCTTCTGCGTGGTGCCCTACACCCGTGGCGAAGAAGTCAGCCGGCCGTTTGACGACGTGCTGTCGGAAATCATCCACTTGGCCGAAAACGGCGTGCGCGAAGTGACCCTGCTCGGCCAGAACGTCAACGGCTATCGCGGCCAGACCCACGACGGGCGCCTGGCCGACCTGGCGGAGCTGATCCGCGTGGTGGCGGCGGTGGACGGCATTGAGCGCATCCGCTACACCACGTCCCATCCGCTGGAGTTCTCCGACAGCCTGATCCAGGCCCACGCCGAAGTGCCGGAGCTGGTCAAGCATCTGCACTTGCCAGTGCAGTCGGGTTCGGACCGTATCCTGTCGGCGATGAAGCGCAACCACACCGCCCTGGAATACAAGTCCAAACTGCGCAAACTACGTGCAGCGGTGCCGGGCATCTGCATCAGTTCGGACTTTATCGTCGGTTTCCCTGGCGAGACCGAAAAAGACTTCGAGCAGACCATGAAGCTGATCGAAGACGTCGGCTTCGACTTCTCCTACTCGTTCGTCTACAGCCAGCGCCCTGGCACTCCGGCTGCCGACTTGGCGGATGACACCCCGGAAGCGCTGAAAAAAGAACGTTTGAACGTGCTGCAGCACCGACTGAACCAGCAAGGCTTCGAGATCAGCCGACAAATGGTCGGCTCGATCCAGCGCATCCTGGTCACCGACTACTCGAAAAAAGACCCGGGCGAGCTGCAAGGCCGTACCGAGAATAACCGAATCGTCAACTTCCGCTGCGACAATCCAACCCTGATCGGCCAGTTCGCCGACGTGCATATCGATGCGGCGCAACCCCATTCGCTGCGTGGGTCGCTGATCAACTGACAATGAATGAAGATCAAATGTGGGAGCTGGCTTGCCTGCGATAGCGGTGTAACAGGC
>NZ_JBOICG010000319.1:0-2625 GCF_050739995.1 Pseudomonas sp.
GGGCTTGCCCCCGATGGCGGTGGATCAGTTGTATATCTGTTGACTGACACACAGCAATCGGGGGCAAGCCCCCTCCCACATTTGATTGGGTCTGCAATTCAAAATAAGAGTGGTTTGTTAGGTTTCATTCGGAGTCTGGCAATGGCATTACGCGAAGCATGTTTATGGGAACAACTGACCCCCGGCCGGCCCGATCGCGCTGCGCTCAAGGGTGAGGTCAAGGTGGATGTGTGTGTGATCGGCGCCGGGATCACCGGGTTGTCCGCCGCCATTCATTTGCTGGAGCAGGGCAAAAGCGTCGCCGTGCTGGAGGCTCATCGCACCGGTCACGGCGGTTCGGGGCGCAACGTCGGGCTGGTCAACGCCGGCATGTGGATTCCCCCGGACGAGATCGAAGCCGGTTTTGGCGAGGCGGTAGGCAGCCAGCTCAACCGCATGTTGGGCGCGGCGCCGTCCCTGGTGTTCAGCCTGATCGACAAGTACAACATCGATTGCCAATTGCGCCGCGAAGGTACGTTGCACATGGCGCACAACGCCCGCGGCGAGGCGGATTTGCGCAGTCGCGAAGCACAATGGAAACGCCGTGGCGCACCCGTTGAGTTGCTCACCGGGCAGGCGTGCGAGCAAGCCACGGGCACCCAAAAGATCGCCGCCGCGCTGCTGGACCGGCGTGCCGGCACCTTGAACCCGATGGCCTACACCACGGGGTTGGCGAATGCCGCGGTAGGCCTGGGTGGGCAGTTATTTGACCACTCGCCGGTCACCCAGCTTGAGCGACAAGGTTCGTACTGGTCGGTACAGACCGCCCAGGGTTCGGTGCAGGCCGCACAAGTGGTGATCGCCTCCAACGCCTATACCGAGGGCGAGTGGACTGAACTTCGACGCAATTTCTTCCCAGGCTATTACTACCAAGTCGCCTCGGCCCCGTTGACGGACGAGGCTGCCAAGCGAATCCTGCCGGGAGGCCAAGGCTCCTGGGATACCCGCCAGGTACTGAGCAGCATTCGCCGCGATGCCGACGGTCGGTTGTTGCTCGGCAGCCTGGGCAACGGCAACCAGAAACCAACGTGGTTCCTCAAGGCGTGGGCCGATCGGGTGCAGCAGCATTACTTCCCGTACCTCAAATCGGTGCAGTGGGAATGCACCTGGACCGGCTGCATCGCCTTCACCCCCGACCACTTGATGCGCCTGTTCGAGCCCGCCCCCGGGCTGGTGGCGGTCACCGGCTATAACGGACGTGGCGTGACCACGGGCAGCGTGGTCGGCAAGGCGTTCGCCGACTACTTGTGTCACCAGAATCCCCAGGCGCTGCCGATTCCCTTCGCACCGATGCAGCCGTTGGCCGGAGTGGGGCTGCGCAGTTGCCTCTACGAAGCCGGGTTCTCGCTGTATCACGCCGGGCAATGCCTGAGGATCGTGATCTGATCAGCGAAATACCGCTCAGAAGCCTGCATTTTCTTAGCAGGCTACTAATCTGTATTGGTGCAAGTCGTAGCAATCACGCACTGTAAATGTGCAGTTCCGTTACGCCGTTTGTTACAGGTGTAGGAACTGTCGTTTATCCATCTGGTTGCAGGTGCGACCTGCCAGGGTTGTACTTTTTTGGCTTGCTGGTTGCACCTCTTCAGGCTAGACGGTTGCACGTCCTGGCAAAAGGAGCCGAAACGCCCGTAATAACAATGACACCGTGTCTTTTTGAAGAATAAAAACGTAATGGCACGCGCCTTGCTCTTGGCTTCAAGTGGAAAGTTTGAATGCAAGTTGTCGTGCCAAAAATCAAAAATATCGGAGCACCACTCATGTCCCAGACGTTTTACAAGAAAGGTTTTCTGGCCCTCGCCGTTGCAGCGGCGCTGGGCGTTTCTACGTTTGTTCAAGCTGATGTGAAGATTGGCGTGGCAGGCCCGATGACGGGCGCCAACGCGGCTTTCGGTGAGCAGTACATGAAGGGTGCCCAGGCGGCAGCCGATGTGGTTAACAAGGCCGGCGGCATCAACGGTGAGAAAATCGTGCTGGTCAAAGGCGATGATGCTTGCGAGCCAAAACAAGCGGTGGCCGTGGCCAACCGTCTGGTCGACCAGGACAAGGTGATCGGCGTGGTCGGGCACTTCTGCTCGTCGAACACCATTCCGGCGTCCGAGGTCTATAACGATGCGGGTGTGATTGCGATCACGCCTGGCTCCACCAACCCTCAAGTGACTGAGCGTGGCATGACCGCCATGTTCCGCATGTGCGGGCGTGACGACCAGCAAGGTATCGTTGCCGGCGACTACATCGTCGACGTGCTCAAGGGCAAGAAGGTTGCCGTGATCAACGACAAGGACACCTATGGCAAAGGCCTGGCCGATGCTACCGCTGCCCAGTTGACCAAGCGCGGCGTCAAGCCGGTGATCGAAGAAGGCCTGACCCGTGGCGAGAAAGACTTCAGCGCCCTGGTTACCAAAATCCGTGCGGCTGGGGCTGACGTCGTGTACTTCGGCGGCCTGCATCCGGAAGCCGGTCCACTGGTTCGTCAGCTTCGTGAAGCGGGTCTCAAGGACGTCAAGTTCATGTCCGATGACGGCGTAGTAACCGACGAACTGGTTGCCACCGCTGGCGGCGCGCAATACGTCGATGGCGTGTACA
>NZ_JBOICG010000320.1:0-2269 GCF_050739995.1 Pseudomonas sp.
GGCTTGCTCCCGATGGCGGTGTATCAGTTAACACATCGGGAGCAAGCCCCCTCCCACATGAGAACTCATGCATATTCTATAATCGAATATAAAATTATATTTATATTATTTTCAAGTCTTAAAAACAGACTTTATAGTCGCGCCGTAGGCGAAGACGCGCAGTGCGCTTTAAGGCAGGATACGACTACCGCGTCACCTGCTTCGCTCAACATAAAAACACAGGGGCTCTTATGACTATTTCCGTATTCCGTCGTACGTTGTTGGTTGGCACTTTGGGGCTGGCACTGGGAGCAGGCTGGATGGGCCAGGCGATTGCCGGCGAGCAGTTGGATACCATCAAGAAAGCCGGCGAGATCAAGATCGGTCTCGAAGGCACCTACCCACCGTTCAGCTTCGTTGATGAAAGCGGCAAGCTGAGCGGCTTCGAAGTCGAGCTGTCCGAAGCCCTGGCCAAGGAGCTGGGCGTCAAGGTCAAGCTGCAAGCCACTCCGTGGGACGGCATTCTTGCGGCCCTGGAATCCAAGCGCCTGGACGCTGTGGTCAACCAAGTGACCATCTCCGAAGAGCGCAAGAAGAAGTATGACTTCTCCAAGCCCTACACCGTTTCCGGTATCCAGGCACTGGTCCTGAAAAAGAACGTCGACAGCATCAAGACCGCCAACGACCTGGCCGGCAAAAAAGTCGGCGTGGGCCTGGGCACCAACTACGAACAATGGCTCAAAGACAACCAGCCTAAAGCCATCATCAAGACCTACAACGATGACCCGACCAAGTTCCAGGACCTGCGCATCGGCCGTATCGACGCCATCCTGATCGACCGCCTGGCGGCTCTGGAATACGCCAAGAAAGCCCCGGACACCGCCGCTGCCGGCGACGCCTTCTCCCGCCAGGAAGCCGGCATTGCCCTGCGCAAAGGCGAGCCTGAACTGCTCGACGCGGTGAACAAGGCCCTCGACAAGCTGCGCGCCGATGGCACGTTGAAGAAGCTGTCCGAGAAATACTTCAACGCTGACGTCACTGAATAATGGAAGCAGGTTTCCAACTCGCACTAGACTCCGCGCCCTTTCTGCTCAAGGGCGCGTACTACACGGTGATTCTCAGCCTCGGCGGGATGTTTTTCGGCTTGCTGCTGGGCTTCGGCCTGGCCTTGATGCGCCTGTCGCGCTTCAAGTTGCTGAGCTGGACCGCCCGGGTCTATGTATCGTTCTTTCGTGGCACACCGTTGCTGGTGCAGCTGTTTTTGATCTACTACGGCCTGCCGCAAGTGGGCATCGAGCTGGACCCGATCCCAGCGGCGCTGATCGGCTTTTCGCTGAACATGGCCGCGTATGCCTGTGAAATCCTGCGTGCCGCCATCGCCTCCATCGAACGCGGCCAATGGGAAGCTGCTGCCAGCATCGGCATGACCCGTGCGCAAACCCTGCGCCGGGCCATCCTGCCGCAGGCCATGCGCACGGCGTTGCCGCCGTTGGGCAACAGCTTTATCTCGCTGGTCAAAGACACGGCACTGGCCGCCACTATCCAGGTGCCCGAACTGTTTCGCCAGGCCCAACTGGTGTCGGCGCGCACCTTCGAAATTTTCACCATGTACCTGTCCGCAGCCCTGATCTACTGGATCCTGGCAAGCATCCTGGCGCATTTTCAGAACCGCCTGGAAGACCGGGTCAACCGGCACGACCTGGAGTCTTGAAGCATGATCGTGGTTGAAAAACTGACCAAACAATTCAAGGGCCAAGTGGTGCTCAACGGCATCGACCTTGAGGTCAAGGAAGGCGAAGTCGTCGCCATCATCGGCCCTAGCGGCTCTGGCAAGACCACCTTCCTGCGCTGCCTGAATTTCCTCGAAGAACCCACCAGCGGTCGTATCAAGGTGGGTGATATCGAGATCGACAGCAGCAAGCCGCTCAATCAGCAGCAAGGCTTGGTGCGGCGCTTGCGCCAGCACGTGGGTTTTGTGTTCCAGAACTTCAACCTGTTCCCTCACCGTACCGCACTGGAAAACGTCATCGAAGGGCCGATCGTGGTCAAGAAGATGCCACGGGACGCCGCCATTGAACTGGGTCGCAAGCTGTTGGCCAGGGTCGGCCTGGCGGGCAAGGAAGCGTCGTACCCCCGGCGTTTGTCCGGTGGTCAGCAACAGCGCGTGGCGATTGCCCGTGCGCTGGCCATGGAACCCGAGGTGATCCTGTTCGATGAGCCCACCTCGGCCCTCGACCCGGAACTGGTGGGCGAAGTCCTGGCGACCATCCGCAGCCTCGCTGAAGAAAAT
>NZ_JBOICG010000321.1:0-6040 GCF_050739995.1 Pseudomonas sp.
CGGGCAAGCCCGCTCCCACAGGGTTTGGTGACCGACAGTAAAACGCTGAGGTTCCACAGAGTGGAACCACCTTTGATTGTCCTCGTGCCCACATCGCGGTTATCTGGCGGTGTGCAGCAAACAAGAACGGGAACACCCGCCTGTGAGGAGAATCACCATGCGCCCACACCAGCACATTCTGGATTGGCTCAGCGACGTCGCCGGCGACTTGCACGCCGTGCGCCACGATATCCACGCCCATCCCGAACTCGGTTTTGAAGAGAACCGCACCTCGGCCCTCGTCGCGCAATCCCTGAAAGACTGGGGCTTTGATGTGCACACCGGCATTGGCAAGA
Organism: Pseudomonas sp.; assembly: GCF_050739995.1. Classification (GTDB taxonomy): domain Bacteria; phylum Pseudomonadota; class Gammaproteobacteria; order Pseudomonadales; family Pseudomonadaceae; genus Aquipseudomonas. The sequence goes on from NZ_JBOICG010000321.1 coordinate 336, forward strand.
CCGGCGTGGTCGGTGTGTTGCGTAACGGCAGCAGCTCACGCACCCTGGGCATTCGTGCCGACATGGACGCCTTGCCCATCATCGAAAATACCGGCGCGGCCTACACCAGCCAGCACGCCGGTTGCATGCACGCCTGCGGGCATGATGGCCACACCACCATGTTGCTCGGCGCCGCTCGTTACCTGGCGGCCACGCGGCAGTTCGACGGCACCTTGAACCTGATCTTCCAGCCCGCCGAAGAAGGTCAGGGGGGCGCCGAAGCCATGCTCGCCGACGGTCTGCTTGAACGCTTCCCCTGTGACGGCCTGTTCGGCATGCACAATATGCCGGGCTTGCCAGCGGGGCATTTGGGATTAAAAGTCGGGTCGATGATGGCGTCCCAGGATTTGCTCACCGTGACCCTCGAGGGTGTCGGCGGCCATGGGTCGATGCCGCATTTGACGGTGGACCCACTGGTGGCGGCAGCGAGTATGGTCATGGCGTTGCAGACGGTGGTGGCGCGCAACATCGATACCCAGGAAGCCGCCGTGGTGACGGTCGGCGCCCTGCAAGCCGGTCAGGCCGCCAACGTGATTCCTCAGCAAGCGTTGCTGCGCTTGAGCCTGCGCGCACTCAACCCCAAGGTGCGCGAACAGATGCTGGAGCGGGTCAACGCCATCATCCAGACCCAGGCCGCCAGCTTCGGCTGCACCGTGCAGGTCGAACACCGCCCGGCTTACCCGGTACTGGTCAACCACCCCGAAGAAACCGAATTCGCCCGTCAGGTCGGTGTCGCCTTGCTCGGCGCCGAGGCGGTGGATGGCAATACCCGCATGCTGATGGGCAGCGAAGACTTCGCCTGGATGCTGCAACGCTGCCCCGGTAGCTACCTGTTTATCGGCAACGGCGTTTCACGGCCGATGGTCCACAACCCCGCCTATGACTTCAACGACGACATCCTGCTGACTGGCGCCGCCTATTGGGGCGCGTTGGCCGAGAGCTGGCTCAAGCCCGCCTGACGAACGCACTTTTTCTGCCGCTGGACCCTTTTCCTTATCGGTTGAATGGAGTGTTCCTCATGCAGACTTCACACACAGGCGTCTCCCGCACCCGCCAAGTGGTGGCGGCGGTGATCGGCAATGCGCTGGAATGGTATGACTTCATCGTCTACGGCTTTTTGGCGAGCATCATCGCCCGACAGTTTTTCCCATCCGAGGACGAATACGCCTCGCTGTTGATGGCCTTGGCGACCTTCGGCGTGGGTTTTTTCATGCGTCCGGTGGGCGGCATCCTGTTGGGCATCTATTCCGACCGCAAAGGACGCAAGGCCGCGATGCAGTTGATTATCCGGCTGATGACCGTGTCCATCGCGCTGATCGCCTTCGCGCCCAACTACGCTGCCATCGGCATGGGCGCGCCGTTGCTGATCGTGGTGGCGCGCATGCTCCAGGGCTTTGCCACCGGCGGTGAGTACGCCAGTGCCACTGCGTTTCTGGTTGAAAGCGCACCAGCCCATCGCAAGGGGTTGTATGGCTCGTGGCAATTGGTGGGGCAATGCCTGGCGGTGTTTGGCGGCGCGGCGATGGTGGCGTTGGTCACGCACTTCTTTTCCCCTGAAACCCTCGACCTGTGGGGCTGGCGTCTGCCCTTTGTTCTGGGCTTGCTGATTGGTCCGGTGGGGCTGTGGATTCGCCGTCATATGGAAGACCCGGAAGAGTTCATCGAAGCACGCAAGCAGGCCACTGGTCCGGCGCCGAGCCTGATGCAGGTGATCCGCGAGCATCGACGCAGCATCCTGGTGTCCATGGGCCTGGCTTGCGGTGCGACGGTGTCGTTCTACGTGGTGCTGGTGAACATGCCGACGTTCGCCCACAAGAACCTCGGCCTGCCGTTGGACCAGGTGCTGATGGTGCAGATGTTTGCCGTGGCGCTGATGACCGTGGTGATTCCGTTGTCGGGCTTGCTCTCGGATCGTCTGGGACGCAGGCCGGTGTTGATGGCGTTCACCCTGGCGTTCTTCGTGATGGTCTACCCGTTGTATGTGTGGGTGGCCGCCGCGCCGTCCATCGAGCGTTTGCTGGTGATGCAGGTGATGCTCTGCACCGCCATCGGAGGATTTTTTGGCCCGGCCCCGACGGCGTTGGCCGAGCAGTTTCCGATTGAGGTGCGTTCGACCGGTGTGTCGGTGGCCTATAACGTGGCGGTCATGGTGTTTGGCGGGTTTGCCCCGCTGATCGTCACATGGTTGAGCAAGGTGCTTGGCACGCCGGTCGCGCCATCCTTCTATGTACTGTTCGCTTGCGTGCTGACGCTGCTGGGCACTTACTGCATGCATGAGGCGCCGCGTGCCAAAAAGCCGCTGCCGTTTTCGAGTGAGGTGAAGCCTTGAGTATTGTTGATTGGGATGCCACTGAACTGTCGCGGGCGATCCACGCACGGCAGGTATCGTGCGAAGAAGTGATGCAGGCATATCTGGCACAGATCCAGCGCTTTAACCCAGGTGTGAATGCACTGGTGTCGTTGCGTGATGCCGACGAAGTGCTGGCCGAGGCGCGGTCCTGTGATCGTGAGCTGGACCAGGGCCGTTCCCGTGGCTGGATGCACGGCATGCCCCAGGCGATCAAGGACCTGGCGGCCACCCAGGGTTTGCGTACCACCCTCGGCTCACCGTTGTTTGCCGAGCATGTGCCGACAGAAGACGCCATCAGCGTGGCGCGGGTGCGGGCCAGCGGCGCGATCATTATCGGCAAGAGCAATGTGCCGGAGTTTGGCCTGGGCTCACAGACCTACAACACGCTGTTCGGCACCACCGGCAACGCGTATGACCCAAGCCGTGTCGCGGGCGGTAGCAGCGGCGGGGCGGCGGTGGCCCTGGCGTTGCGCATGCTGCCGGTGGCCGATGGCAGCGACATGATGGGCTCGCTGCGCAACCCGGCCGCGTTCAACAACGTATTTGGCTTGCGCCCGTCCCAGGGGCGGGTGCCCCACGGGCCGATGCCGGAACTGTTCGTGCAGCAACTGGGCACCGAAGGCCCGATGGGCCGCAGCGTGACCGATGTGGCGCAGTTGTTGAGCATCCAGGCCGGTTACGATCCACGGGTGCCATTGTCCTCCAAGGACGATCCAACGATCCTGGGCCAACCTTTGCAGCGTGATTTCAAGGGCGCGCGCCTGGGCTGGCTCGGTGACTATAACGGTTACCTGCCGATGGAAGATGGCGTGCTGAGCCTGTGTGAATCAGCCCTCGGCGATTTCGTCACGCTGGGTTGCGACGTTGAACCTTGCCAGCCGGATTTCTCCCTGGCCCACCTGTGGCGCAGTTGGCTGGTGCACCGCCACTGGCTGGTGCAGGGCAACCTGGGCGCGGCCTATGCGAATCCGAAAAAGCGCGCACTGCTCAAGCCCGAAGCCCAATGGGAAGTGGAGGGCGGCCTGAGCTTGAGTGCCCAACAGGTGTATCAGGCGTCGGTAGACCGCAGCGAGTGGTATCGCGCCTTGGCCAAGTTGTTCGAACGTTACGATTTCCTGCTGTTGCCCACTGCCCAAGTGTTCCCTTTCGATGCACAACAGTCCTGGCCGCGCCAGGTGGCGGGGCGTGAAATGGACACCTATCACCGTTGGATGGAAGTGGTGATCGGCCCCACGTTGGCCGGCCTGCCGAGCATGAACATTCCGGTGGGCTTTAACCCACAGGGCCTGCCCATGGGCCTGCAGATCATCGGCCCGGCCCAGGCCGACCGTGCGGTACTGCAACTGGCGTATGCCCATGAACAACTGACGCAATGGGTGCAGAGGCGGCCGCCTGCTTGTCTTGAATTGACCGGTTGACGCGGGACGGGCCTGTATCTTGCTGTGAACAATGATCATCCATCGGCAACCGGGAGATCGAACATGGAGACAGGCACCGTACGCTCGGTTGAGCGCGCACTGGCAATCGTCGAATTACTCGGTGAACACCAGGCCCTGGGGCTGGAAGAGTTGCACTACCTGACGCGTCTGCCCAAGGCCACCGTGTCGCGCATGTTGCTGACCTTGCAGGAGCAGGGCTGGGTCTATCGCGGCCTGAGCGATCGGCGTTATCGCTTGCGCGCCCAGCGCTTGTTCGGTGATACCCAGCAACGTTTCAAGCGCCAGGTGGTGGAAAGCGCCGCACCCTGGCTGCTGGAGTTGAGCGAGCGCACCGGTTTGGTGGTGGACTTGTCCTGTTTTGACGGCGAGCGCCTGGAGGTCATGGAAAGTGCGATTCCAGGTGTGTTGCGCAAGCTGTACCCGAACAACTGCCAGATCGTCGGCCAGCATGCCAGCCTGTTTCATTCGGCCATGGGCAAGGCGTGCCTCACGCAATTGCCCTTTGATGAAGTGCAACGCCTGGCAGGCCGAGACCAGGTGGCGGCAGACGAGCAATACCATGTCTGCGAGCAGACCCAGCACCAGGGCTTCGGCCAACGCACCGAAGGTTACTGGGAGTACCCGGTGCGTTTGCCGTTCCTGATTCGTGCGGTGGCCCTGCCGGTGCGTGCCAATGGCCGTCTGGTGGGCAGCATGGCGTTGCATTGGCCGATGCATCAGGCGCCGGTGGAGCGGGTGCTGAACTTACACATGGCCAGCCTTCAGGAGACCGTGCACGAAGTGCAGCGGGCGTTGGCCTAGGCAGTCGCCGCAGGGCCAATGTGGGAGGGGGCTTGCCCCCGATGAGGGCGTGTCAGTTGATAGATCTATGACTGACACATCGCCATCGGGGCAAGCCCCCTCCCACACACGCCGCGTTCCATATTGGGTTTGCGTCGTTTGTGACATTGCGCTTAAGGTTCGTGCAGGTTTTTCGTCCCATGAGTCTTCAATGTCAATCAAACCCCTGGCCTTCGCCTTGCTGGCCGCCGCCTCTGTGCCTGCTTATGCCGATTGGTATCTGGATAACGAATCCTCGCGACTTTCGTTCGTCACGACCAAAAACACCGAAATCGCCGAAGTGCATCGCTTCCTGGTGTTGCATGGCAAGGTCGATGGCAACGGCGCGGCGCAGTTGGAGGTCGAACTGGAGTCGATCAACAGTGGCATCCCCTTGCGCGATGAGCGCATGCGCAACGACCTGTTTGAGATCAAGATCTTCCCTGACGCCCAGATCAACGCGCAGATAAACCTGCAACCGATCAACGATCTGGCCCCAGGCGCGCAGTTGGAGTTGCGTCTGCCGTTGGCGGTCACGTTGCATGGCAAGACCCAGACCTACAGTGCCGAGCTGCTGGCCACACGGCTGGACGATCGTCGTTTCCAAGTGGTGACCCTGGAGCCCGTGGTGGTGCATGCCGAGGATTTCGAACTGATGCCTGGTGTGGCGGCCTTGCGTAAGGCGGCGGGGCTCAGCTCGATCAGTCTGTCGGTGCCGGTGGGTGCGGTACTGATCTTTTCGGCGCGCTGACATGGGCGGCGCGGTGTTTCCCTGGCGCAGCGCCAACCGTTTCGAGTTACTGATCGACGGGCCGACTTTCTTCCCGCAGATGTTGGTGGGCATTGCCCGTGCCGAACGGCAGGTGGACCTCGAACTCTATCTGGTGGAAGCCGGCGCGTGCGCCGACGCCATGGTGCAGGCATTGGTACTGGCCGCCGAGCGTGGGGTGCGGGTGCGCTGCTTGTTCGATGATTACGGCAGCCTGGCGTTCACCCTTGGGCTGCGTAAGCGCTTGATCGACGCCGGTGTCGAGCTGCGTTTCTACAATCGCCTCAAC
>NZ_JBOICG010000322.1:0-9347 GCF_050739995.1 Pseudomonas sp.
GGCTTCGACGGCGTGAGCTAATCCATCCAGCGCGTGGGCCGCCAGCAGCAGGCCGTTGAGCAGCAGCGCATTGGCCGCCACGGTCGCGTCGCCCAGGCGTGCGCCTTGCACCGTGATCATGAAAAACACCGATTGCAGCGCGAGGCTGCGGATGAAAATGTCGCGGTTGACCGCCAGCAGCGGGCGCCAGCTTTCCCACAATTTCAAGGCCGCCCAGGCGATATGCCCGGGGTAGGCCCGCAGGGCCTTTTGCGTCATGGCCAGGCCGAGCAGGGCGCCGATCCATTCGGCCACGACGGATGCCCGCGCCGAACCGACCACCCCCCAATCCAGACCGAGTACGAACCACAGGTTCAAGGCGATGTTGACCAGATTGGTGGTCAATAGAATGGCCAGCGGTGCGCGAGCGTTTTGTGTGCCGAGGAACCAGCCGACCAGCGCATAGCTGGCCAGCGCGGCAGGCAGGCCGAACAGGCGCGTGTGGAAAAACTCGCGGGTCAGCTCCGTCAGTTCTGGAGACGGTTGCATCCATTCCAGTGCGAGATGGCTCAGGGGAATACCCACGGTGCCCAGCAGCATCGCCAGGCCCAGCGCCAGCAACAGGCCTTGCAGCAGGATTTGTCGCAGCGCGGCGCCATCCCCGCGCCCGGCGGCTTGCGCGGCAAACCCGGTGGAGCCCATGCGCAGGAAACCCATGGCCCAGGCGAGAAAGGTATAGAGGCTGGCCCCGACCGCCACGGCGCCCAGTTGATGGGCGTGGGGCAGGTGGCCGATGACCATGCTGTCCACCAGGGCCACCAGCGGCACCGAGATATTCGACAGGATCATCGGCGCGGCCAGGGCCCAGACGCGGCGATGGGTGGGGCGGTGGCGCCAGTCGGTGAGTAAGCTGTTCAAGTGTTAATGCACGACCCAACTGAGCAGCCACAGGCCCAGCATCAGCCAGATAACCCCGGCGATGATCGAAGCCCGCATGAATGCGCGCACTGCCGAGTACAGCAACATCAGGCCGATGATCAGGGTAATGATGCTGATGATGGAGGTGTCCATGCCCAATGTACGCGCCAGTCCATCGACGAAGTTGCCGCCGGCATTGGTCAAGGCGCCGAACAGTCCGCTGAGCCCATCGACGATAAAGCGGATGATGGAGCCGAGCGCCTGGCCCAACCAACCGAAAAAGCTTTCTACCTGCATGTATGTGTCCTGAAGAGAGGTGGGCGTTGCTGTGCCTTTGGTTGCTATAGCGCCGGGCGAGTTCCCTATAAGCATAGAGGTTTGCCGGGTTGTAATCATGGGCTGTGTTGGGCGTCGATGGATTCGCTTGCCTTGATGGCTTATCCGCCCGAAGCTATACGCCTTCAGGAGCCCGCGCATGAACCTCGAACACCTCACCGAACGCCTGCATCGTATCCGCGATACCAACGATTGGAAGCAGTTTCACAGCCCGAAAAACCTGGCCATGGCCGCCAGCGTGGAAATGGCCGAACTGGTGGAAATTTTCCAATGGCTGACCGAAGACCAGTCGCGCCAGTTGCCCGCTGACAAACTCGCCCACGCCGGGCAGGAGGTCGGCGACATCGTACTGTACCTGCTGTTGCTGTGCAGTGAGTTGGGCCTGGACATGAACGAGGTGGTGCGCGCCAAATTGGCCGACAGCGAACGGCGGTTTGCCCATGAGTGATCGTCATTTCGACCAATTGGCCACGCGCTTCGCCGAAAAGATCTACGGCGGTGCCAAAGGCGCGATTCGCCTGGCGGTGCTCCAGGCCGACCTGAGTGAAGCCCTGCCGGATCGCCCGTTGCGCGTGTTGGACATCGGCGCTGGCCTGGGCCATATGTCGCTGTGGCTGGCCGAGCGTGGCCACCACGTGACCTTGGCCGAGCCCGCCGAACCGATGCTGGAAGGCGCGCGCCAACGTTTCGCCGACGCCGGGCAGGCTGCCACCTTTATCCACGCCCCGTGGCAAGACCTGCTTGGTCAGCTCACCGAACCCTACGACCTGGTGCTGTGCCACGCCGTGCTGGAGTGGCTGGCCGAACCCCATGCGATCCTGCCGGTGCTGCACCAACTCACGGTGCCCGGTGGCTGGTTGTCGCTGGCGTTCTACAACCGCGATGCACTGATCTATCGCAACCTGCTCAAAGGCCACTTCCGCAAGATGCGCAAGAACGACATGGCCGGCGAAAAGCAGAGCCTCACCCCGCAACAGCCGCTCGATCCACGCGAGTTGGCGGCGCAACTTGAAGGGCTGTGGCAAGTCGAAAGCCAAAGCGGTGTGCGGGTGTTCCACGACTATATGCCGGTGGAGTTCCAGGCCCGCGCTGAGCTACTGGATTTGTTGGAGATGGAACTTGCTCACCGTCGTCACCCAAGCTTTGCCGGACTTGGGCGTTATTTACATTGGATCTGCCGTCCGGTTTAAGCGGCCCAGTTTGCGGAGGTCGAAATGCGTCGTCTCTGTTTGATCTTGTTGTCCCTCGGATTGGGCGCCTGTTCCACACCCAATCCTTACGTGGCCGCTTCGGCCCCGATGCCGCCAGCTCCGGTCCAGGCGGCCAATACCTTTGATGCCAGCGCCTACCCGGCACCCGTGCGGGACTACGGAGCCTATCGCAGTTGGGCCTGGCTCAACGGCCAACTGCCGGCAGGTTCGGCCTGGGCCGACTCGGCGCAGATTGCCGAGGCCGTCACCGGTGCCCTCGATCAGCGCGGTCTGCGTCCGTTGCATGACAACCGTGCACCCGATCTGCTGGTCAGCGCCGACGTGCGCCTGGAGAAGCGCCTCAGGCAAGTCCAGGACGATTACGGCTACGGATACAACGGCTATAACCGTTACGGTAATGGCTACGGCATGTACAACACCGTGCCGGTGGTACGCACCTATGAAGTGACGGTGGCGGTGGCGCGGATCAGCCTGTTCGACGCTCGCACCCGCCAGCCGGTGTGGAGCACCAGTGCTGAAACCACCAGCCAGGGCAGCCTGAGTGACCGGGCTGAGGCGTTGCGCGAAGCGATGCAGAAGGCAATGACTGCCTATCCACCCAGTTAGCAGCTATTCTCATCAAAGGCTCGAATCGTTTTTTGGAGAACATCCATGTTTCGTCGCATTGCTGCACTCGCTGTTGTTGTATTGCTGGGCGGCTGCCAGACCAATCAGGTCAACCACGACTTCGACGCCAGTCGCGATTTTGGCGCCTACCGCAGTTGGGCCTGGAAAGACCCGGCGCTGCAATACCGTCCGGATGATCCGCGTATCAAGAGTGACCTCACCGAGCAACGCATCCGCCAGGCCGTGGGTGAACAACTCGAGCAACGCGGCCTGCGCCCTGCGGCGGCGGGTACGAATGCTGACCTGAAGGTGCAGGCGTACCTGATTGTCGAAGATCGCCAGCAGCAAGTCACCACCAATTACGGTGGCGCTTGGGGCGGCCCCTGGAATGGTTATTGGGGCGCGCCGATGTACAACGAGACGCGCAACATCACCTACAAAGTGGCGACCATCCAGATCGACCTGCTCGACGGTAAGGACGGCAAACTGGTGTGGCGTGGCAGTGACGAGCAGATGATGGCCAGCACGCCGAATCCGCAAGACCGCAGCAGCGCGATTCGCTCCACAGTGGGCAAAATCCTTTCCAACTACCCACCCCACTAAAAGCCACCACATCCAATGTGGGAGCGGGCAAGCTCGCTCCCACATTGGATTCTCTACACTCATCTACACTCCAGGAGAGTAAGCGCTCGGCGACTCGCCGGCACAGGAGTGCTCGATGTCTCCACGATTTCATGGCAAGCAACGTGGCGCTATCGGCCTGATGGCGGTGGGCGTGTTGGCGCTGGTATTGGTGTGCACCTTGTTGGTGATCGACAGTGGTCGCCTGTACCTGGAGAAGCGCAAGCTGCAAGGGGTGGCCGACACCGCTGCATTGGAGGCAGTGGGTCGCAAGGGCACCTGCGTGGCCGGCTTGACGGCGGCTACCTACGCCGCCCAAAGCGCGGCACGCAATAATTTTGTGGTAGGCAACGGCAACACCCTGGCGACCAGCTGTGGCAGTGTGGCCACTGTCGCCTCAGGCCAACGCACGTTCAGTGCTAACCCGGCGCTGTCGTCGGCGATTCAAGTGGTGGTCAGCAAGACTGTCCCTACCAGCGTATCCGGTGGGGTGTGGGCTCTGTTTTCCGGTAACCCGATCAGCCTCAACACGGTATTGACCGCCACCGCTGTGGCAGCAATGCCGACGCCCCCTCTGGCCCAGCTCACCATCAACAGCACGCTGGCCAGCGTCAACACGGCCAGTGCAAGCTTGTTGAACCCGCTGTTTTCCGGGTTGCTCGGCGGCAACGTCAACCTCACCGTCGCCGGTTGGAATGGCCTGATCAATACCAACATCAACCTGCTCAGTTACCTCAACCAACTGGCGATCAACCTGAACGTGGCCGCCGGTAATTACACGCAACTGCTCAATACCAATGTTACCGCGACCCAGTTGATCCAGGCGGCAATCACGGTGCTGACCGCCAACGGCGCGACGGCGGATGTGCTGACAGCACTGGGCAACCTGCAAATCGCCGCGATCAACCAGGCGCCACTGACCCTCGGGCAGATCCTGCAATTGCAGACGGGTACTACCGCGGCGGCGCTGAATGCCAACCTTCAAGTATTCCAGCTGATTCAGGGTGTGGTGCAACTGTCCAACAGCCAAAGCTCGGTGGCAGCGACCTTGCCGGTAAGCCTGCTGGGGCTGGCCAATATCACCACCCAGGTCAAAATCACCGAGCCACCGCAATTGTCCGCCATCGGTAATCCGGCGCTGGCGGCGGCCAACCCACAGGGGCCGAATGCGCTCTACGTGCGCACGGCCCAGGTGCGCACCGAGGTGACGGTCAGCTTGCCGGTGTTGAGCAGCCTGTCGGGGCTCAACACCGCGGTGAACAACCTGGTGGGGCCGCTGACGCCGGTGCTCAATGGCTTGCTGAGCTTGAACCTGGTAACTACGATCAACTCGGCGCTGTGTTTGCTGGGCGCCGGTTGCCAGCAATTGGATGTGCTGGCGTTGCCGGGCAACCTGCCGATCAATATCGTGCTGGATGCCGGCGGCGCCAGCAGTTATGTCACCGCCTACAGTTGCCCAACCGGCAACGCCGGCACCAAGAGCCTGACGGCCATTACCACCACCTCGTTGGCCTCGCTGAATATCGGCAGCATCACCAATGCGTTTTCCACTACCCAACCAATGACAGTGGCACCCCTGGCGCTGATCGATATCGGCACCAAGGTTTGCCATATGATCGCCTTCATCGGTAGTTGTGATCCCCGGATACCCTTCGCTGGCGGCGGTATCGGGATTGAGGTGAAAAGCCCGATTGCCGGAACTGTCCAGACCCAGGTGTTTTCCAGCACCACGCCGTTCGCCACGCCGCCCAACGTGGGCCTTGCACCGACGTATCAGGCCGCCACGCCAGCCACCAATGTGGTCAGCAGCCTTTCCACCACCCTCAATGGCGTGGGGATCACGGCTTATCAACCGGTGGGCAATAACCCGTTGGGCAGTTTGATCGCCAATACGGTGTCGCTGCTCAGTAGCGTCAGCGCCATCGTCACGCCGGTGGTGGACGGCCTGCTCGGCCCGCTGCTGAACCCGATTCTCAACAACCTGTTGAACAGCCTCGGTATCAGCCTGGCGAATGTGAACGTCGGCGCCAACCTGACCTGCGGCCAGACCGGCGAAGCCTACCTGGTGATTTAAGCGTCGATGGCCCTGGGCAGTTCCACGCAAAAACGCGCGCCGTGTTCACCGTTGCTGACACTCAGGCGCCCACCCATGTTTTCCACGATGCCGTAGCTCACCGACAAGCCCAGCCCGGTGCCCACGCCAATCGGCTTGGTGGTGAAAAACGGTTCGAAGATCCGCTCCAGCAACCGTGGGTCGATGCCGCCGCCGTTGTCTTCGACCCAGATGCGCACATGGCGACTGTCATGTTCGGTGTGCACGGCGATCCATGGGCGCAGCTCGGGGTTTTTCTCGCGCAGGCTGAGCAGCGCATCGCGAGCGTTGACCATCAGGTTGATCAGCACTTGCTCAAGCTGGTCGACGTAGCCCCTGACCTGCACCGGAATTTCCTCTTGGGTCAGGCGTACGTCCACACCTTTGCTACGCAAACCTTCACTGAGCAATGACAAGGTGCCTTCGACGGCCTGCGCCGGGTCAAAAGGCTGCTGCTCGACTTCCGAGCGACGGCCGAACACGCGCATGTGGTCCACCACCCGCGCCGCACGTTGCACTTGGGCGTCGATGCGCTGGAGTTTTTCGGTGAGGTAATCGACTTGGGCGTTGCCGGTGCTCAGGCGCTTGAGCACGTTGACGATGGCCATGCGCATCACGTTCAGCGGCTGGTTGATCTCATGGGCCAGGCCCGTGGCCATTTCGCCGAGGGTGGCCATTTTCGCGCTTTGGGTCAGTTGCTGCTGGGAGCGGCGTACTTCGGTGTTGTCGCGGCCCACGGCCTGCACTTCCAACAACACGCCTTGCTCATCAAACACGCCACGGTCCGACCACACCCACCAGGCATGTTCGCGCCCCGGCAGTTGCAGGCTGATCTCGGCAGTGCTGACAGGAAACTCAGGGGTCAGTTGGTGGATTCGATGTACGAAGGCCTGGCGTTGTTCATCCGACAGCCAGTCGCCCAGGTTCAGCCCTGGTAGTTGGGCCGGCAGGCATTCCAGGTAGTTGGCCAGGGGGGTGTTGCCGAAGGTCAGGGTCAGGTCCGGCCGGTAGCGGCAGATCATCGCCGGGGAGTCTTCCACCAGGATTCGGTAGCGTTCTTCGCTGTCCTTGACCTGCTGCGCGGCCAGGGTCGCCTCGGTGACGTCCAGCCACAGGCCGACGGCCTCCACCGGCAGGCCGAGGTCGTCGCGCAGCAGCTTGGCTTCGTCGAGCAGCCAGTGGTAATCGCCCTGTTTGTCCTGCACGCGATAACGGCTGCGCACGCTGCCTTCGCGCAGCAACTGACGGGTGCGTTGGAAGTAGAGGTCTCGGTCGTCCGGGTGCACCCATTGCACCAGGTTGTCGTGACTGCATTCGGCCAGGGTGCGGCCCAGCAATGGCAGCAGGCTGTCGCTGAAAAACACCGGTTGCAGGGCGCCGTTTTCGTAGTGCTGCACATAGATGATGGCGGGCGAGCTGGCGATCAGGTTGTCCAGGCGCGCTCGGGCGACGTCGGCTTGCAGCTGCTGGTTCTTGATGTCGCTGATATCGAGCATGAAGCCGATACAACGGCGTTGCTCGCCGGTGCCCAGCACTTGGCCCTGGACGCGATACCACGTGTTGTCGCTACGGCTGAGGCGCACGCTGGCGAGCAAGGGCTTGCCGAGAGTGTGCAGATCCCGCAGGCGGCTTTGCAGTTCCTGGCGGTCGGCGGGGTGGATCAGGTGCAGCCAGGTGTCGAGGGCTTGTCGGGTCGGTTCTTCTTCCTGGCCCAGGTTGCGCATCAATTGTGGTGCGAGTTGGATCTCGCCGCTGCTGGGCAACAATTCCCACCAGCCAGTGCCCAGCAAACCTTGCAGGGCTTCCAGGCGCTCCAGCTGTTGGTGGTGACGTTGTTCACGCAAGCGGCTGAGCAAAGGCGCGGCGAGGGCGGAGGCGAGGTTCAGCCAGTCGCGCTCGCGTGTGTGGGGCTGGCCGTTATAAGCACCGCACAACAGCCACGCGGCGACGCCCTGGCCATCGCGGTAGGGCACGAGAAAACCGTCGGCATTGCCGAACACACTGTGCAAACGCGGGTGCTCTCCACGCCCATACGGTGCTTTGAGGGCCAATGGGGTGGTGCCGTTGAGGCTGTCCAGGCAAGTACCGAGGCGCTGGCCGGTATGCCAGAACAACGGTGCGTCATGGTTGGCGTATTGGCTGTAGACGCGCCAGCCCTGGTCCTCTTGGTCGAGCAGCGCCAAGGCCACACAGGGAATGCGCCAGCGCTGCGCCACGCTGCACAGTTGCTCGTTGAACACCTCGGGCAGGCGGGTGAGGCTGCACACGCGTAGCTGTTCACTGACCCGGCTGGTCAGTTGGTGATTCTGCTCGCGTTCGTCGGCCAGTCGCCTGCCGTCGAGCAAATCGCCGATGTCCAGCGCATGCAGCAGCCAGCCGTTGTCGTGCGGCTCAAGGGTGCCGCGAGTGTGCAGGGTTTGCCCGGCGACACCCTGGAAGTCCAGGTCCAGGCTGTGACGTTGCCAGTCGGCGGGAACGCCTTCTACCGCCAGGGCGCTGTGGGCGCACAGCAAGTCTTGCAACGGCAGCGAATCCGCGTGCGGTGCGAGGTGTTGCCGCAGGGCGCCGCTGATATCGAGCACGCGGCCTTGAGCGTCCAGGTGCAGGTGCAGCCCGGCGTAAGAGGGGGCCGGCGGGTCGATGGCCAGTGCGCCACTGCGGCCGAGCAGGCGCCCGAAGAGCTTGTCCCCGGCCGTCAAAACTGCAGGCTCGACTGGGCCTGCAGCGTCACCGGCAATTGTGGGACGGTGCCGATGCCGGGCAACACAATGAACGGCATCACGTTCTGGAGGTTGGCGGTGGGGTAGTTGATTTGCACCTTGAGCACGCCGTTAACGATCGTGGAGCTGACCTGTGTCGCTGCGTTGAAATTGAAGGCAGGGGGAAGCCATCCCAAACGAGCGGCGACAGTGGTGTTGGCCGTGTTGATCACTGCTGCCGAGTAGCCTTGCATCGTGGGGTCCAGGCCCACGCTCGAGCGCACGGCTTCGGCGGTCGCCTGGTTGAACGACTGCATCAGCAGCAGTGGCAGGCTATAGCTGACCATCGCATAGAACACGGCGAAAAAAATCACGAATACGGCCGCGAACTCGATCGCTGCTGTGCCTTTTTGCTTGTTGGGGAGGCTTGTTTTCATCACCGAGTCTACCCTGACGGCTACTACTTGATATCAGCATAGAATCAATCAGCCAAAAGGGATGTTTTTTACGTGATCCAAGGTGCAGTGGTGTTGGTGTGGTTGGGCGTGTGTGCCGTGCAGGATGCTCGGCAGCGGTTGCTTGCCAATCGCCTGACGCTGGGCGCGACGTTGCTGGCGTTGATCTACCTGCTGTGGACCGGTAGCACCTGGCTCGGCGCACCCAGTGGGCAAGGGGGGCTGGCGTTCATTCTGGCGCTGCTGCTGACCCTGCCTGGATACGCCCTGGGCCGCCTGGGCGCGGGGGATGTGAAGTTGCTCATGGCGTTGGCGCTGGCCTCAAATGCCGAGTATTTGCTGGGTTCGTTCATTGGCGCTGCGGTAGCGAGCATGCTGTGGCTTTTGCTGGCGCCAAAGCTGTGGCCGCTTATGGGTCAAGGGCTTAAAA
>NZ_JBOICG010000323.1:0-7725 GCF_050739995.1 Pseudomonas sp.
ATTGTGCGTTACGCCCGTCACCGGCAAAAGATGACCTTGAACCTACAGGCTGTCAGCTCTTTGCCAATTGAACAGCTCGCACGCGTTGCGTGTGCTCGCCTCAGCCAGTCGTGATGCATCGATGCCCATGCGTGCGGCCAGGGCGATGCAGATGTCCGGCAGGTGTTGCGGGCTGTTGCGCTGGCCGGGGTACATGGCGGGCGCCATATCCGGTGAGTCGGTTTCCAGGACGATCGCCTCAAGCGGCAGTTGATCCAGCACTTTGTGCATGCGCAGTGCCTGGGGCCAGGTGGCTGCGCCGCCCAAGCCCAGTTTGAACCCAAGCTTGATGTATTCGCGGGCCTCTTCAACGCTACCGGCAAACGCATGGATGATGCCACCCCGTGGCAGGCGGATACGCTTGAGCGTGGCAATCACCGCCGCGTGACTGCGACGTACGTGCAGCAGCGCCGGTAGCTGGAAGTCCACCGCGAGTTTCAATTGGGCTTCGAACAGGTGTTGCTGGCGCTCGCGGTCCAGCTGTTCGAGGAAGTAATCCAGGCCGATCTCACCGACCGCGCACAGTTGTCGGTGGTCGTGCAGGCGGGTTAGCCAGTCACCCAGCTCCGTCAGATCGGCAGGACGGTGCTCATCGAGATACACCGGGTGCAGGCCGAAGGCGGCGAACAAGCCGTCATCCGTTTGCACCAGATCCCACAACCGCTGCCAATTCTGCTGATACACCCCCAACACCACCATGCGTTGCACGCCAAGTTGGCGGCTGTGGGCGAGGACTGCCCGGCGATCATCATCGAAGTCCGGGAAGTCCAGGTGGGTGTGGGTGTCGATCAGCTCCACGTTCAGGCCTCGTGAATGCGCTGCTTGAACGTACGGCCGATGGCGTGCACGCCGGGCTGATACTGCTCCTCTTCAATCGCCGCGAGGGCCAGGCGCAGGGCCGTATCGGCGATCAGTTGATGTTGCTGGGCCATGGCATTGACCGGCAACGGCAGGAAATCCAGCAACTGAGTGTCCCCGAACGTGCCCAGGCGCAATGGCCGGGACTTGAGTGGGAAGTCATGCAGTGCGTCGAATACGCCTTGCAGCAGCACGTAGGAAGTGGTCACCAGCGCGTCAGGTAAATGCCCCAGGCGCTGCAGGAGTTGTTCCATTAATTGCCGGCCACAATCACGGCTGAACGCTTCACCGTGTTCGACGATCACGTCACCGCTGAAGCCTTTGAGTGCTTCACGAAAGCCAGCGGCGCGCTCCTGGCTGATGCTCAATTCGGGGTGGGCGCCGATCAGCGCGATTTGTTTGGGCAGCGGTTGTAGCAGACTGCTGGTCAGTTGTTGGCAGGCCTTGCGGTCGTCGCTGACCACCGAGCAGAACTGCCCAGGCTCCATCACCCGGTCGATGGCGATCACCGGCAGGCCTTTGGCTTGCAGCTCACGGTAACTGTCGTCGCTGGCCGGCAGGCAACTGGCAACAAACAGCGCATCGCAGCGCCGCGCGCGGAATAGTTTCAGCAGTTGGCGCTCGCTGTCGGCCTCATCGTCGGAGCTGGCAATCAGCAATTGATAGCCCCGCGCCCGCGCGCCTTGCTCCAGCAGCTTGGCGATGCGTGCGTAACTGGGGTTTTCCAGGTCTGGCAGGATGAAACCCAGGGTGCGTGTGTGCCGGCTGCGTAGCCCGGCTGCCTGGGGGTTGGGAGTAAAACCATGGGCCTCGACCACGGCACGCACTCGCTCGACGGTGGCGTTGCTGATGCGCTGCTGTTCGGCCTTGCCATTGATGACATAGCTGGCGGTGGTCACGGACACACCGGCCAGGCGTGCGATATCACTGAGTTTCAAACCGGGATTTCCTTGTTTTTTGGAGCTTGCCCCGACATTTTGTCCAATCGTAACCGATTCCAGCACACGACCAATGTCTGAGCACAAGTGCCGAGTGGCTCTTCAAGCTTGCGCAATTAACGCGTAACCTGCCATAAATTCTAGATTAAACGTTTCAGCTGGCGTATTTTTACGACGTTCGTGACTAAGTGGCTACTGCCAATTGACCGCTCAGTCAGTTATTTTTGAACACCACTGCGCTGATTTTTTCAAAACAATACCTAGTGCATTCCTTGCACTAACTAGGAGAACGGCATGCTGGAGCTCACTGTAGAGCAGATATCCATGGGCCAAGTGGCTGTGGATAAATCTGCCGCCTTGCATTTGCTCGCTGACAAACTGGTGGCCGACGGCCTGGTCGCCGAGGGTTACCTCAGTGGTTTGCAGGCCCGTGAAGCCCAAGGCTCGACGTTTCTCGGTCAAGGCATCGCCATTCCCCACGGCACCCCCGAAACCCGTGACCAAGTGTTTTCCACCGGCGTACGCCTGTTGCAGTTCCCCGAAGGGGTGGACTGGGGCGACGGCCAGATCGTTTACCTGGCCATCGGCATTGCCGCCAAATCCGATGAGCATTTGCGCCTGCTGCAACTGCTGACCCGTGCCCTCGGTGAAACCGACCTGGGGCAGGCGCTGCGCCGCGCCGGCTCCGCCGAAGCCTTGCTGAAGTTGCTGCAAGGCGCGCCGCAGGAACTGGCGCTGGATGCGCAGATGATCAGCCTGGGTGTGTCCGCCGATGATTTCGAAGAGCTGGTTTGGCGCGGTGCACGCCTGTTGCGCCAGGCCGATTGTGTCAGCAATGGCTTCGCCGCCGTGCTGCAGCAAGTCGACGCGTTGCCCTTGGGCGATGGCTTGTGGTGGTTGCACAGCGAGCAGACGGTCAAGCGTCCCGGCCTGGCGTTCGTCACCCCGGACAAACCCATGCGTTATCTGGGCCAGCCGCTGAACGGCCTGTTCTGCCTGGCGAGCCTGGGCGAAGCACACCAGAGCTTGCTGGAGCGCCTGTGTGCGTTGCTGATTGAAGGTCGCGGCCAGGAGTTGGGCCGCGCCACGAGCAGCCGGGCGGTGCTCGAAGTCCTCGGCGGCGAATTGCCGCCTGATTGGCCGAGCGCACGCATCACCCTGGCCAACGCCCATGGCTTGCACGCGCGTCCGGCCAAGATCCTCGCGCAGTTGGCAAAAAGCTTCGACGGCGATATCCGCGTGCGCATCATCGACGGCCCGGTGGGGGCGGTATCGGTGAAAAGCCTGAGTAAATTGTTGAGTTTGGGCGCCCGTCGCGGCCAGGTGCTGGAGTTTGTCGCCGAGCCGACGATTGCCGGTGACGCCTTGCCTGCTTTGTTGGCGGCAGTAGAGGAAGGTCTGGGCGAAGACGTCGAGCCGCTGCCGAGCGTGAGCGCCCAACCCGCTATGCTCGACAGCGAGCCACTGATCAATGTGCCGGTGTCCGGCAGCCAGATCCAGGCCATCGCTGCCGCTCCGGGCATCGCCATCGGCCCGGCCCATATTCAGATCCAGCAAGTGTTCGATTACCCACTGCGCGGTGAGTCTTGCGCCGTTGAGCGCCAGCGCCTGCAACAGGCTCTTGCCGACGTACGGCATGACATCCAAGGCTTGATCGAGCGCAGCCAGGCCAAGGCCATTCGCGAGATCTTCATCACCCACCAGGAAATGCTCGACGATCCGGAACTGACCGACGAAGTCGACACCCGTCTCAAACAAGGCGAAAGCGCGCAAGCGGCCTGGATGAGCGTGATCGAAGCCGCCGCCAAGCAACAAGAGTCGTTGCAGGACGCCTTGCTCGCCGAGCGTGCCGCCGACCTGCGTGACATTGGCCGTCGTGTGCTGGCGCAGTTGTGCGGCGTCGAGACGACCCAGGAACCGAATGAGCCCTACATTCTGGTGATGGACGAAGTCGGGCCTTCGGATGTGGCGCGTCTTGATCCAGCCCGCGTCGCCGGCATCCTCACCGCCCGTGGTGGCGCCACGGCTCACAGCGCCATTGTGGCGCGAGCACTGGGCATTCCCGCGCTGGAGGGCGCAGGTTCAGCGGTGTTGTTGCTGGCGTCGGGCACGCCGTTGTTGCTCGACGGTCAGCGCGGCCGCCTGCATGTCGATCCCGACGCCAGCGCCTTGCAACGTGCCGTTGTCGAGCGCGACACTCGCGAACAGCGTCTGCAAGCCGCGTCGGCCCAGCGCCATCAACCGGCACTGACCCGCGACGGTCACGCCGTGGAAGTGTTCGCCAACATCGGCGAAAGCGCCGGTGTCGCCAGCGCGGTGGAGCAGGGCGCCGAAGGTATTGGCCTGCTGCGTACCGAACTTATTTTCATGGCGCACCCCCAAGCGCCGGACGAAGCCACCCAGGAAGCCGAATACCGTCGTGTGCTCGATGGCCTTGGCGGTCGCCCGCTGGTGGTGCGTACCCTCGATGTCGGCGGTGACAAACCGCTGCCGTATTGGCCGATTGCCGAGGAGGAGAACCCCTTCCTCGGTGTGCGCGGCATCCGCCTGACTTTGCAGCGCCCACAGATCATGGAAGCCCAGTTGCGTGCGTTGCTTCGCTCGGCAGACAGCCGCCCGCTGCGCATCATGTTCCCCATGGTCGGCAGCGTGGATGAGTGGCGCGCGGCCCGCGACATGACCGAGCGCCTGCGCCTGGAAATCCCGGTGGCGGACTTGCAACTGGGGATCATGATCGAAGTGCCGTCCGCCGCCTTGCTGGCGCCGGTACTGGCCAAGGAAGTGGACTTCTTCAGCGTCGGCACCAATGACCTGACCCAGTACACCCTGGCCATCGACCGTGGCCATCCGACGCTATCGGCCCAGGCCGATGGCTTGCACCCGGCCGTCTTGCAACTGATCGACATCACCGTGCGCGCCGCCCATGCCCATGGCAAATGGGTCGGTGTGTGCGGTGAGTTGGCAGCCGACCCGCTGGCAGTGCCGGTGTTGATCGGCCTGGGTGTGGACGAGCTGAGCGTGTCGGCCCGCAGCATCCCTGAAGTGAAGGCACGGGTGCGGGAGTTCAGTCTGAGCGAGGCCCAGGGCCTGGCGCAAAAAGCACTCGCACTGGGCTCGCCCGCCGACGTGCGTGCCCTTGTGGAGGCCGTGTAAATGGCGAAGATTCTGACCCTGACGCTGAACCCGGCGCTGGACCTCACGGTGCGCCTGGCACACTTGGAACCGGGGGCCGTCAACCGCAGCGAAACCCTGCTGACCCATGCCGCTGGCAAGGGCGTGAATGTTGCCCAGGTCTTGGCCGACCTGGGCCATCAAGTCACCGTCGGTGGCTTTCTCGGTGAAGATAATCCCCAAGCCTTCGAGGCGTTGATTGCACGGCGCGGTTTTGCCGATGCGTTTATCCGCGTGCCGGGAGAAACCCGCAGCAATATCAAGATTGCCGAACAGGACGGACGGGTCACGGACATCAACGCGCCAGGACCACAGGTCAGCGAGCAGGCGCAGTTGGCGTTGCTCAATCAACTCACGCTGATCGCACCGGGGCACGATGCGGTGGTGGTCGCTGGCAGCTTGCCCGGTGGCGTCAGTGCGCAGTGGTTCCAAGACCTGCTGGTGCATCTGAACCACCTCGGTTTGAAAGTTGCCCTGGACACCAGCGGCGACGCCCTGCGTGCCGGTTTGCAAGCGGGCCCGTGGCTGGTCAAGCCCAACACTGAAGAACTGGCTGAAGCCCTGGACAACGCCACTGACGCGATCAGCTGGCTGCATCGTCAGGGTGTGGAGCATGTGGTGGTTTCCGATGGCGCTGCGGGCGTGAACTGGTATCGACCAGGCATGGCACTGCATGCCACGCCGCCTAGGGTCAGCGTGGTCAGCACCGTCGGTGCGGGTGACTCGCTGCTGGCCGGAATGCTCCACGGTTTGCTCGGTGGCGATACACCTGAGCAAACCCTGCGCCGTGCCACGGCGATTGCCGCAATGGCGGTGACACAGATTGGTTTCGGCATCAGCGATGACGCGCAACTGGCGCGTCTGGAAAGCGGCGTCGATGTGCGCACGCTGACAGAACAATAAGAGGGTCTGTAATGAAGTTAGCCATTGTTACTGCCTGCCCGAACGGCATGGTCACCAGTGTGCTGTGCGCCCGCTTGTTGGACGCCGCCGCGCAGCGCCAAGGCTGGAGCACCAGTGTCGAAGTGGTGGACGTCGCACGCCTGGAGCGCCAGTTGTCCCAGGCGACGATAGAGGCTGCCGAGTGGGTGCTGTTGGTCAGCAGCACGCCCGTAGACATGCAGCGGTTTGTCGGTAAACGGGTGTTCCAGAGTACGCCTGCCCAGGCGCTGGCGGATGTCGACGCCGTGTTGCGCCGGGGCGCCGAAGAGTCCCAGGTGTATGTCACGGCGCAACAGACGACTAAACACACACCGCGCATTGTCGCGATTACTGCATGCCCTACGGGCGTCGCCCACACTTTCATGGCCGCCGAAGCCTTGCAGCAAACGGCGAAGCGCATGGGCTATGACTTGCAGGTCGAGACCCAAGGTTCGGTGGGCGCCCGTACGCCCCTGAGCCCGGAAGCCATCGCCAATGCCGACGTGGTGTTGCTCGCGGCGGATATCGAAGTCGCTACCGAGCGTTTCGCTGGCAAGAAGATTTACCGCTGCGGCACCGGCATCGCCCTCAAGCAAGCCGAAGCGACCCTCAACAAGGCGTTGGCCGAGGGTGCGATTGAAAACGTGGCCAATGGCGCGGTGGCCAAGCAGGAAAAAGCCGGTGTGTACAAACATCTACTCACCGGCGTGTCGTTCATGCTGCCGATGGTGGTGGCGGGCGGGTTGTTGATCGCCTTGTCGTTCGTGTTCGGTATCCATGCCTTCGAAGAAAAAGGCACCTTGGCGGCGGCGCTCAAAACCGTCGGCGACCAGGCCTTTATGCTGATGGTGCCGCTACTGGCGGGCTACATTGCCTACTCGATTGCCGACCGTCCGGGCATCGCGCCCGGCATGATCGGTGGGTTGCTGGCGGGTACGTTAGGGGCAGGTTTTATTGGCGGGATTTTTGCCGGTTTCCTCGCCGGTTACTGCGTCAAACTGATCACCCGCGCGGTGAGGCTGCCGCAGAGCCTGGAGGCGCTCAAGCCGATTCTGATCATCCCGTTGCTGGCGAGCTTGTTCACCGGCCTGGTGATGATCTATCTGGTCGGCCCGCCCGTTGCGCGGCTGCTCACTGGGCTCACCGACTTTCTCAGCACCATGGGTACCACCAACGCGGTGCTGCTGGGCATTCTGTTGGGCGGCATGATGTGTGTCGACCTGGGCGGGCCGATCAACAAGGCGGCGTATGCGTTTTCCGTCGGCTTGCTGGCGGCCTCGAGTGGCGCGCCGATGGCGGCGACCATGGCGGCCGGCATGGTGCCGCCGATTGGCATGGGCATCGCCACGTTCCTGGCGCGCCGCAAGTTCGCCCAGACCGAGCGCGAAGCCGGCAAGGCCGCGATGATTCTGGGGCTGTGCTTTATCTCTGAAGGTGCAATCCCGTTTGCTGCCAAGGACCCGCTGCGGGTGATCCCGGCCAGCATCGCCGGGGGGGCGTTGACCGGTGCGTTATCGATGTACTTCGGCTGCAAACTGGCCGCGCCTCACGGTGGGTTGTTTGTGTTGATCATCCCGAATGCGATGAACCATGCATTGTTGTATTTGCTGGCGATTGTTGCCGGTAGCCTGCTGACCGGTTTGGTGTATGCGCTGATCAAACGCCCGGAAGCGGTCGAACTGTCGGTTGCACCTGCCAAAGCCTGACACTGTTCAAAAATGTGGGAGGGGGCTTGCCCCCGATAGCGGAGGATCAGTCAGATTGGTATTGGCTTACACACTGCAATCGGGGGCAAGCC
>NZ_JBOICG010000324.1:0-1997 GCF_050739995.1 Pseudomonas sp.
CGCAATCAGGATGATTTTCGGGTGGTCGGCACCCGCCAACACATAAGCGCCCTTGGCCGCACCCGAGGCACTTGCATATTTCGTACGGTCCAGCGTCGGCAGCGTCTGACGCGACAACACCACACAGCTCGGCCGATGGGTCTGCGCCAACGCCACCTTCCACATCTCCAGCGTTTCATTGGCATCACCCGGCCGCAGCGTGAGCAGCCCCGGCGTGGCGCGCAGTTGGGTCAAATGTTCGATGGGCTGGTGCGTCGGCCCGTCTTCACCCACGCCGATGGAGTCATGGGTAAATACGAACACCACCGGCAACTCCATGATCGCCGCCAGACGGATCGGCGGTTTCATATAGTCGCTGAACACCAGGAACGTCGAGGTGTATGGGCGCAGGTACGACAACGCCATGCCATTGGCGATGGCGCCCATGGCATGCTCGCGGATACCGAAGTGCAGGTTGCGCCCGCTGTAGTCGTCGGCGCTGAAACGCCCGGCGCCGTCAAAGGTGAGGTTGGTCTTGGTCGAGGGCGATAAATCCGCCGAACCGCCGAGCAGCCAGGGGATGTGCTGGGCGAAGGCGTTCAGCACCTCGCCGCCCGAGGCCCGGCTGGCGATGCCTTTGGCATCCGCTGCGAAGCTCGGCAGGTCGGCCTGCCACTGCTCGGGCATTTCCCCGGCGCGCATGCGCTGGAGTTCATCGGCCAGGTGCGGGTCGAGGTGGGACAGGGTCTGGTTCCATTGGGTGAACAGAGGCTCGGCACGTTCGAGCAATGCATCGCGCAACGCCGTGCGGGCCTCATCCGGCACCAGGAAACTTGAGTCCTGCGGCCAGCCATAAGCGGCCTTGGTCAGACGGATTTCTTCTTCACCCAACGGCTCACCATGGGCGGCGGCGGTGTTGTGTTTGTGGGGTGAGCCATAGCCGATCACGCTATCGACCACAATCAGGGTCGGTGCGCCGGTGTTGGCCTGGAAGCTTTTCAGCGCAGTGCTCAATGCCTGTAAATCATTGGCATCGGTGACGTGCAAAGTGTGCCAGCCATACGCCTGGAAACGCTTGATCACATCCTCGCTGAACGCTAGCTCGGTGTGGCCCTCGATGCTGATGGTGTTGTTGTCGTAGATCCAGCACAGGTTATCCAGTTTCAGGTGCCCGGCCAGCGATGCCGCTTCGCTGCTGATGCCTTCCATCATGTCGCCGTCACCGCACAGGGTGTAAACGTTGTAGTTGAACAGTACCTGGCCGTCGCGGTTGAAACGCTTGGCCAGCCAGCGCTCGGCCATGGCCATGCCCACGCTGTTGGCGCAACCCTGGCCGAGCGGGCCGGTGGTGGTTTCCACGCCGGTGGTCATGCGGTATTCGGGATGGCCCGGGGTCTTGGAGCCCAACTGTCGGAACTGCTTGATATCGTCCAGGCTGATCGCTGGCGCCCCGGACGGCTTGCCGCGGGCATCCACTTCCACCACACCGGCCAGGTGCAGCAGCGAATACAGCAGCATCGACGCATGCCCGACCGACAACACGAACCGGTCCCGGTTGGGCCAGTCGGGATGCTCCGGGTGATAGCGCAGGAAACGACTCCACAACGTGTACCCCACCGGTGCCAGGCCCATCGGCGTGCCAGGATGGCCGGAGTTGGCCTTTTGCACGGCGTCCATGGCCAGGGTGCGAATCGTGTTGATGCATTGGGTGTCGACAGCAGTGGCGGCATGATTCATGAAACCGATCTCCCTCGGGTGGCGATCTACAGTGGAGGGCCGCGTGCGGCAAAGGTTTGATCCCATCGTCCGCCTTGCGACGAACGGGGTCATGTTGACTTCAAACATGACAAGACCCCGCGCAATGGGCTAGCTTCAAGAGCGTAGGCCATCGATCAACGTGCGGAGGTACGCCATGCCAGTGAAACACGACCTTTATCAGGACTTGGGGTTTAGCAAGGAAGTCGTTCACGAACGCAGGGCGAGCGATAAACGGTTGGACGTGCTGTTCACCCAATATG
>NZ_JBOICG010000325.1:0-4530 GCF_050739995.1 Pseudomonas sp.
GGCCCGCCCATGACCATCGAGATTCGCCCCGCCGTGCCCAGCGATGCTGCGCAGATCCTGACTTTCATCACCGAGCTTGCCGAATATGAAAAGGCCCGGCATGAAGTGATCGCCAGTGTGGCGGATATCGAGCGCAGCCTGTTCAGCGAGGGCTCCACCGCCCATGGTCTGATCTGTTTGCGAGACGGCTTGCCGATTGGGTTTGCGGTGTTCTTCTTCAGCTATTCCACGTGGCTTGGCAGCAACTGCCTGTACCTGGAAGACCTGTACATCAACCCTGAACAACGCGGTGGCGGGGCAGGCAAGAAGTTGTTGCGCCACCTGGCAAAAATCGCCTGCGATAACGGCTGCGGCCGTTTCGAGTGGAGCGTGCTGGACTGGAACGAACCGGCGATTGCCTTCTACAAATCCATCGGCGCCCAACCTCAGGAAGAATGGGTACGTTACCGCATGGAAGGGGATGCCTTGCGCGACTTTGCCCAGGGCTGAGGCCACCTTTCTGAAGTATTGAAGATCCAATGTGAGAGGGGGCTTGCCCCCGATAGCAGTAGGTCAGCGAAAGATATGTCGACTGATTCACCGCTATCGGGGGCAAGCCCCCCCTTACATTTTTTTTGATTTTTCTCATTATGTGGGATGCAAATTTATATATTGAGATATTTCAAAAGATGGGTTTATAGTCGCCTGCATCAGCACTCACTACCAAAAATAAAACAGGTGAAGCGATGCAGCCCCAACCGTTGTCATTACCCGCGGTGCCCGAGCCTACCTATGGCGAGCGGCTGAAAAACAAAGTGGTGATCATCACCGGTGCCGCCCAGGGGATTGGCGAGGCGATTGTCGCCTGCTTCCAGGCCCAGCAAGCGCAGTTGGTCATCGCGGATATCCAGGGCGAAAAGGTCGAGAAAGTTGCCGCCCACTGGCGCGAACGCGGTGCGCAAATTGTCGCGCAACCTGTCGATATCACCTCCAAGGCGCAATGGCAGGCGTTGGTCAATCTGGCCATCGAGCGTTTCGGTCGCGTGGATGTGCTGGTCAACTGCGCCGGAGTCAATGTATTCCGCGATCCGCTGGAGATGACTGACGAAGACTGGCGCCGCTGCTTTGCCATCGACCTCGACGGTGCCTGGTTCGGCTGCCGCACGGTGTTGCCGCACATGATCGAGCAGGGCATCGGTAACATCATCAACATCGCTTCCACCCATTCCAGCCACATCATTCCCGGCTGCTTTCCCTACCCAGTGGCCAAGCACGGCCTGCTCGGCCTGACCCGTGCCCTGGGTATCGAATACGCGCCCAAGGGGATTCGTGTAAACGCGATCGCCCCGGGTTACATCGAGACCCAGCTAAACGTCGACTACTGGAACGGTTTCCCCGACCCTCACGCCGAGCGCCAGCGTGCGTTCGACCTGCACCCGCCCAAGCGCATCGGCCAGCCCATCGAGGTGGCGATGACGGCGCTGTTCCTCGCCACCGACGAAGCCCCCTTTATCAATGCCACCTGCCTGATGATCGATGGCGGGCGTTCTGTGATGTACCACGACTAATACCAAGAAGAGGTGGTTCATGTTCAAGAAGACGTTAGGCGCCCTGGCGCTCGCTGTTACCTTCAGTGGCTTTGCATCGGCCGAAGAAGTGAAGATCGGCTTTTTGGTCAAACAGGCCGAGGAGCCCTGGTTCCAGACCGAGTGGGCGTTCGCCGAAAAAGCCGGCAAGGACCAGGGCTTCACCGTGATCAAGATCGCCGTGCCTGACGGCGAGAAGACCTTATCCGCCATCGACACCCTGGCCGCCAATGGCGCCAAAGGCTTTGTGATCTGCCCACCGGACGTGTCCCTTGGCCCGGCCATCATGGCCAAGGCCAAACTCAACAATCTGAAAGTGCTGGCGGTGGATGACCGTTTCGTCGACGCCAAGGGCAAGCCGATGGAAGACGTGCCCTACGTCGGCCTGGACGCCTACAAGATCGGCCAGAAACAAGGCGAAGCCATGGCCGCCGAAGCCAGGCATCGCAACTGGGACTGGAAGGAAACTTACGCTGTCATCAACACCTTCGACGAGTTGGAGACCGGCAAGAAGCGCACCGACGGCTCAGTCGAGGGCCTCAAGGCCGCTGGCTTGCCCGCCGACCATATCCTGTTCAGCGCACAGAAAACCCTCGACGTGCCGGGTAGCATGGACGCCACCAATTCCGCCCTGGTGAAACTGCCCGGCACCGCGAAAAACCTGATCATCGGCGGCATGAACGACAGCACCGTGCTGGGTGGCGTACGCGCCACCGAAAGTGCTGGCTTCAAGGCGGCCAATGTGATTGGCGTCGGCATCAACGGCACCGATGCCATCGAAGAACTCAAGAAGCCCGACACGGGTTTCTACGGCTCGATGCTGCTGAGTCCTGATGCGTCGGGCTACAAAACTGCCAGCGCGATGTTCGAGTGGGTGACCAAAGGCACTGAGCCTGCCAAGTTCACCGCATTGGATAACGTGACCCTGATCACCCGTGCCAACTTCAAGGAAGAGTTGAGCAAGATCGGTCTGTGGAAATGACCGGCGCGGCCCTGCGCTTCAATGGCATCGGCAAGGAGTTTCCCGGGGTCAAGGCCCTGGCGCAGATCAGCTTTGAAGCGCGGCCGCACTCGGTCCATGCGCTGATGGGCGAGAACGGCGCGGGCAAGTCCACGCTGTTGAAAATCCTTGGGGGGGCCTACACGCCAAGCAGTGGCACGGTGCAGATCGGCGAGCAGGTCATGGTCTTCAAAAGCGCGGCCGACAGCATTGCCAGCGGTGTGGCGGTGATTCACCAAGAGCTGCATCTGGTACCGGAAATGACCGTGGCCGAGAACCTGTTCCTCGGGCATTTGCCGTCGCGTTTCGGCGTGCTGGATCGCAGCCGGCTGCGTCAGCAGGCACTGGCCTGCCTCAAGGGCCTGGCCGATGAAATCGACCCCCAGGAAAAACTCGGGCGCTTGTCCCTGGGCCAGCGGCAATTGGTGGAAATCGCCAAGGCACTGTCCCGTGGTGCCCATGTGATTGCCTTCGATGAGCCCACCAGCAGCTTGTCGGCGCGGGAAATCGACCGCTTGATGGCAATCATCACGAGACTGCGCGATGAGGGCAAGGTGGTGCTGTACGTGTCCCATCGCATGGAAGAGGTGTTCCGGATTTGCGATGCGGTGACGGTGTTCAAGGACGGCCGCTTTGTGCGCACCTTTGACGACATGGCCACGCTGACTCACGACCAACTGGTGACCTGCATGGTCGGCCGTGACATTCAGGACATCTACGACTACCGCCCGCGTGAGCTGGGTGGGGTGGCGCTCAAGGTCGATCGGTTGCTCGGCCCAGGCCTGCGTGAAGCCATCAGCTTGCAGGTACACAAAGGCGAGATTCTCGGCTTGTTCGGTTTGGTGGGCGCGGGCCGTACTGAGCTGTTGCGCCTGCTCAGCGGCCTGGAGCGCGCCAGCGGCGGACATCTGGAGCTTGGCGGACAAACCCTGCACCTGCGTTCACCGCGCGATGCTATCCAAGCCGGCGTGCTGCTGTGCCCAGAAGATCGCAAGAAGGAAGGCATCATTCCGCTGGCCAGCGTCGCCGAGAACATCAACATCAGTGCACGAGGCGCTCATTCCTCGTTCGGCTGGCTGTTGCGTGAAAGCTGGGAGAAGGGCAACGCCGATCAGCAGATCCAGGCGATGAAAGTCAAAACGCCGAACGCGCAGCAGAAAATCATGTACCTGTCCGGCGGCAATCAGCAGAAGGCCATTCTCGGGCGCTGGCTGTCGATGCCGATGAAGGTGTTGCTGCTGGATGAGCCCACCCGTGGCATCGACATCGGCGCCAAGTCGGAGATCTATCAGATCATCCATAACCTGGCGGCCAGTGGGATTGCGGTGATCGTCGTGTCCAGCGACCTGACGGAAGTGATGGGCATCTCCGACCGCATCCTGGTGATGAGTGAGGGCGCCCTGACCGGTGAGTTGAGCCGCGACCAGGCCGACGAAGCACGGCTATTGCAACTGGCCCTACCGCGTACGCGGGCTTGAGGAATTCGAGGTGAATATGTCCCAGGTAAAGACTGCAAAAGGCTTCTGGCCGGGTTTCAACCAGCGCAAGTTCCTCGATGACTGGGTGATGTTGCTCGCGGCGTTGAGCATCTTTGTGCTCAGTGCGCTGTTTATCGACAACTTCCTCTCGCCGCTGAACATGCGCGGCCTGGGCCTGGCAATTTCCACGGTGGGCATCGCCGCCTGCACCATGTTGTTTTGCCTGGCATCGGGGCATTTCGACTTGTCGGTGGGCTCGGTGATCGCCTGCGCCGGGGTGGTGGCGGGGATTGTGATTCGCGACACCGACAGCGTGGTGCTCGGCGTATCGGCGGCGTTGGCCATGGGCCTGGTGGTGGGGCTGATCAACGGCATCGTGATTGCCAAGCTGCGCATCAACGCGTTGATCGCGACCTTGGCCACCATGCAGATCGTGCGCGGGCTGGCCTACATCTTTTCCAATGGCAAGGCCGTCGGTGTGATGGAC
>NZ_JBOICG010000326.1:0-1788 GCF_050739995.1 Pseudomonas sp.
GCGCGGGACAAGCCCGCTCACTACAAGAGTCTGGTCGCGGCAGATTTTCTTAAGTGACTGGCATTAGGGTTTGCCCCCTCCCACATTTACCGGTTGCCCAGCTCAGGATTGTGGAGTGGGTTCAAGCAATTGAGCCCCCGGCCCGCGCTCACCCAACTGGTCATCCTGATTACGCAACGGGCACGCCTCCAACGATAAACACCCGCAACCAATACAGCCATTGAGCTTGTCCCGCAGCAGCATCAGCTTGTTGATGCGCTCATCCAGGTCTTCGCGCCATCGCGCCGACAAACGCTCCCAATCCTGCGCCGTGGGCGTACGCCCATCGGGTAAGGTTTGCAGCGCTTGCCCAATCGTTGCCAATGGAATACCCAGGCGCTGGGCGATCTTGATCACCACCACCCGCCGCAACACATCCCGTGGGTAACGCCGTTGGTTGCCGGCATTGCGGTTGCTTTTGATCAGCCCCTTGGTTTCGTAGAAGTGCAGGGCTGTGACGGCTACACCACTGCGGGTCGCCAACTGGCCTACGGTAAGTTCTTTGTTCAGCATGAAAATCTCCGAAACAACGCTTGACCTTGACTTAACTGGAGGTTTTACCCTGCGGGACATCGAATCGCAAGATTCTGCCTACAGATGAAGGGGTGTATTCATGCAGGTATCAGAGAAAAATCGCAGCTTCACTCAATTGATCGAATTCCAGGTCGAACCCCAGCAACAACTCGCCTTGGTGGCAGCCTTGTGCACCCAGAGCGAACGTCTGGCCCAGGGCCATGGCGGATTTATCAATGCGAGTGTGCAAGTCAGTGACGACGGGCGACGGGTGCTCAATTACCTGCAATGGCGCTCGCGTGAGGAGGGCGAGGCGGCGTTCAAATGCTTTGAGCACGGCGAGGAGGATTTCTGGACGCTGATTAGCGCCCATCAGGCCACGGCGGTGACCTTCGGTTCGTTCCAAGTGCTGCGCAGCTTTGAGCGCAGCCATGACAACGCCTTGCACTGCCGCCTAAATGGATAGATGCAGCATCCGCTCGCCCTGCACATTCTCCCCAGGGCGGCGTTTGTTCACCGCCAGCTCGCCGATCTTGATCAGGCGGGTGCGTGTGACGTTGCGGCTCAGGCCCAGCAGGTTGGCGGTATGTACCTGGTTGTAATGGCTGAAACGGTAAGCGGCGCGCAGCAGGGTGTCTTCGACCTTTTCATGCAGGGCGCCGGCTTGTTCCTCAAAAAGTTTTTGGAAGGCACGTTCGAGCAAGGCTTCGGCACTGTTGTCGATGGCATGCTGGCTGTCGTCCTGGCGCTCGATGCGCATGTTCGACAAACGTAAATCGTCGCGCTCGATCACACCGTTGCGGCAGATCAGCAGGGTGTGGTGAATCACGTTTTCCAACTCGCGAATATTGCCCGGCCAGCTGTAGCTCCTGAGCTTGTGCTCGGCTTCGCGGCTGATGGTGATCGGGCCGTAGCCCAGGCGCTGGCTGTAGGCTTCGATGAAATGCCGGGTCAGCGGCAGGATGTCGCCGGGGCGCTCGCGTAGCGGGCTGAGTTCCAGGCTGACCACATCGAGACGGTAGTAGAGGTCTTCGCGGAAATGTCCGGCATTGATGGCCTTTTCCAATTGCACATTGGTGGCGGCGAGAACCCGCACGTCAATCGGAATGCTCTTGCGTGAGCCCAGGCGCACCACTTCGCGTTCCTGTAGGACACGCAGCAGCTTGACCTGGATCGCCATCGGCAAATCGCCAATTTCATCCAGGAACAACGTGCCGCCATCGGCCTCTTCGAACC
>NZ_JBOICG010000327.1:0-2060 GCF_050739995.1 Pseudomonas sp.
GGTCATGATCGAGAAATACACGCCCTTGATCCGCGAACGAAAGGCGAAGAAACCGAACACCAGCGCCAGCAACCCTGGCGCCAACACCACCAGGCACATCGCCCAGAGGAAGTGCTCGGTGCCCATCCAGTACCACGGCAGTTCAGTCCACGATAAAAAGGTCATGAACGCCGGCAGTTCATCGCCCGAAGCCTGGCGCATCAAGTACATGCCCATCGCATAGCCACCGAGAGCGAAGAACAGACCGTGGCCGAGGGACAACATCCCGGCGTAACCCCACACCAGATCTAGCGCGAGGGCGACGATGGCGTAGCAGAGGATCTTGCCAACCAACGTCAGGGTGTAGGCCGACACATGCAGCGGGCTTTCCGGCGATAGCAGCGAAAACAACGGCAGCGCCAGCAACAGGATCAGGATGACGGCGCCCACCGCGATCGTCACTTTTGGGCCGGCTTTTTGTGTGGCTGTGAGCATCAAGGGTTGGTTCATCAGTCGATCACCCGTCCTTTCAGTGCGAAGAGTCCCTGCGGACGTTTCTGGATAAACAGAATGATCAGCGCGAGGATCAGGATCTTGCCGAGCACGGCACCGATCTGGGGCTCGAGGATCTTGTTGGCAATGCCCAAACCGAAGGCGGCCATGACGCTACCGGCCAGTTGGCCGACACCGCCGAGCACCACGACGAGGAAGGAATCGATGATGTAGCTTTGCCCGAGGTCGGGACCGACGTTGCCGATCTGGCTCAGCGCCACGCCGCCCAAGCCAGCGATGCCGGAGCCCAGGCCAAACGCGAGCATATCCACACGCCCGGTCGGCACGCCGCAGCAGGCCGCCATGTTGCGGTTCTGGGTCACGGCGCGCACGTTGAGGCCCAGGCGGGTCTTGTTCAGCAGCAGCCAGGTGAGCACCACCACGCACAGCGCGAAGGCGATGATCACGATGCGGTTGTACGGCAGCACCAGGTTGGGCAGCACTTGAATACCACCAGACAGCCACGCCGGATTGGAGACTTCGACGTTCTGCGCACCGAATACCAGGCGCACCAGTTGGATCAGCATCAGGCTGATACCCCAGGTGGCGAGCAGGGTTTCCAGGGGGCGACCGTAGAGATGGCGAATCACCGTACGCTCCAAGACCATGCCTATGGCGGCGGTGACAAAAAACGCCACCGGCAGTGCGATCAACGGATAGAACTCGATGGCCTGTGGAACGTAGCGCTGCATCAGCAGTTGCACCACATAAGTGGAGTAGGCGCCGAGCATCAGCATTTCACCGTGAGCCATATTTATCACGCCGAGCAAACCGAAGGTGATCGCCAGTCCAAGGGCCGCCAGCAACAGGATCGAGCCCAGGGACATGCCGCTGAAGGCCTGGCCGAGAATCTCGCCCAGCATCAGTTTGCGTTTGACCTGGGCCAGGCTGGTTTCGGCGGCGGTGTGGACGGCGGCGTCGGTTTCAACGCCGGGGGCCAGCAACGCTTCCAGACGCGTGCGCGCCAACGGGTCTCCGGTGCTACCGAGCAAGCGCACGGCGGCCAGGCGCACCACCGGGTCGGGGTCCACCAGCTGCAGGTTGGCCAGTGCCAGACTGAGGGCGGTATGCACGTCCTCGTTGGTTTCGGCGGCGACCTGCTGGTCGAGAAATTTGAGCTGCGCAGGCTGTGCGCTTTTTTGCAGGATTACCGCTGCGCCGAGGCGCACCTTGGGGTCGGCGGCGAGTAGTTGTTGGCTGGCTTGTACGTTGTCGATCAGGCTGCGCAGGCGGTTGTTCAGGCGTACGGTCTTGGTTTCACCGTTGACCGTGAGTTGGCCTTGCAGCAGGGCGTCCACCAACGCGATACGTGCAGGGTCAGGCTGGGCGGCCCAGTCCTGGAGGAGCTTGGCTTGTTGGGCCGGGTTGGCGGCCAGGAAGTCTTCGGCGTCGCCGGCGTGTGCCGCAAAAGGCAGCAACAGCAGGGCCGTGAGGATGAAACGGTAGAGGGCAGTGGGCATAACAAAATGTCCTGATCATGTGCGGACAGTGTGGGCATAGGGCTTTGTGTGGGAGCTGGCTTGCCTGCG
>NZ_JBOICG010000328.1:0-10644 GCF_050739995.1 Pseudomonas sp.
CACAAACCCAACAGGCAGCACCCGGCAAGAATCAGGAAGATCGGACGTGGCCCGGCCCACAAGGTCAGCCAGCCGCCCAGAGGCAAGGCCAGCATCGGCCCCAGGGCAATCATCGCCCGTGAACGCCCGGCCCGGCGCGCCGCCCCAGCGGGCTCCGAGGTCGCCAGCACCTGGGTCGACAGGTTCAGCGCGGCAAAGCACAGGCCCCAGATCAGGCGCAGTCCCAGCAACGCGGCGAAACCCGACAACATCGAGTTACCCAAGGCACAGACCGTGGCCGCCCCCGCTGCGATCATGCAGGTCAGTCGGTCACCGTTGCGCGCATAGAAATTCAACACATGGTGATAGCCGAAAATCCGCACCAGCCGGTTGGCCGCCAGTAACACTCCGGCCTGGGCTAAGGTGATGCCAAAGGCTTGGGATTCCATGGGCAGCAGCAGGTAGAGCAGCACATCGCTGGGCAGGCATAAAGCAAGGGTTAGCGCGGCGCGGCGGGAGGTGCGGTCAGCTGTGAGTTGGGCCTGGCTCGACATAAATCTGAAACATCCCGAAATATCCAGCTCGCCACGGTAGCCGTAATCACAGCGCTTTCCTATAGGGAAGCAGGCGTAGCCCACTGGCGACAGCCCCCACCAGCGCAAATCCGCAGCCCAGCCACAAGGCGTACTGCGGGCCACTACCCAGGGACAGGTGGAAACAGAACGCCACCAACGACGCCCCCAGCGTCTGTCCCAGCAACCGCGAGATCGCCACGATGCCGCTGGCCCCGCCGCTGCGGGCCAAAGGAGCGCTGGTCATGATCGCCTTGAGGTTGGGTGACTGGAAGAAGCCAAAACCGGCGCCGCACAGCGCCATGCGCCAGCCGATATCAAAGGCCGATGCGCCACTGCCCAAGGTGGCTAACGCGGCCATGCCCACGCCAAGCATCAACAGCCCGATAC
Organism: Pseudomonas sp.; assembly: GCF_050739995.1. Taxonomy (GTDB): domain Bacteria; phylum Pseudomonadota; class Gammaproteobacteria; order Pseudomonadales; family Pseudomonadaceae; genus Aquipseudomonas. Next base: position 942 of record NZ_JBOICG010000328.1, read on the forward strand.
CGCATAGCACCGCCAGCGACACCCGATCGGCAAGGCGCCCCGCCACCAGCGCCATCACGGCCACGACCGCCGGCCAAGGCGTCATCAGAAACCCGGTTTCCACCTGGCTATGCCCCAGCACCGCCTGTAACAGGAACGGCAGCGACACAAAGGCCAGCCCCTGGGCGCTGAAGGCGCAGATCGCGGTGAGGGATGACAAGGCAAACACCGGACGCTTGAACAGGTCCACAGCCAGCATCGGTGCCGGATGACCGATTTCGCGGCGCAGCAGCAACGCACCGCACACCAGCGCTACCGCAATCAAACCCAAGGTCAATGCGCCCTGGGCACCATGCACGGCCGTACCCAGCCCCAATACCAGCAAGGCAAACAACCCGGCACACAACAACGCAGCAAGACGATCGAACGCATGCCCGGTCAATGGCAGTACCGGCAAAGAGCGCAAACCCAAGCCCAGCGCCAACAGCCCCAACGGTACGTTGATCAGATACAGCCAATGCCAGGTCGCCACCGACAGAATCGCCGACGCGGCGGTCGGCCCGAGGGTAAACGCCAGCCCCACCACCAGCGAGTTGTAACCCAAGCCGCGCCCGAGCATTTTCGAGGGGTAGATATGCCGCAACAACGCAGTGTTGACGCTCATCAAGGCCGCCGCGCCAAGCCCTTGCGCTACCCGCGCAGCCGTCAAGGTCAGCAGCGAACCGGCCAACCCGCAAAACAGCGACGAGACAATGAACAGCAGCAAGCCGCCCAGATACACCCGACGGTGCCCCAGCACATCACTCAAGGAAGCAAAGGGCAGCACCGTGGCGATAATCGCCAACTGGTAGGCATTGACCACCCAGATCACCGAGGCCGAATCGGTGCCGATGCCTTCGGCCAGGGTTGGCAACGCGGTGTTGACGATGGCCGTGTCCAGGGTTGCCATGCCAATCCCCAAAGACAGGGCGATTACCGCCGGCCAGCGTTTATTGGAGGGCAACCCATCGGCGACAGAAGACATGAACAATCCACACAGGTGACAAAGGCCCCTAGAGTACGGGCAGGTGGGATTTTTTTCAGTCGCCGATTACCTGGCTGTCAGAATTTTCATGTTCGCCAGTGTCCAGTCTTCACCATCCCCCCACCGCTTGGGCAAAACCAGATGAGGATATGCACCGCGTTCAACAGCTCCAGCACATCCTGGCCGAACCCCTCGTCGTCCGCCGTGCGCAAAGGGCTTGCACGACAAAGGCGAGCAACCTCCCCGCCTGTTGCGCTGTGAGTACGCCCAGGGTCTGGATTTACTGCTCGCAGTACAAACCAACTCAAGATCAATAGGTAATCTGGACCGAGGACGTTTGCATCGTCATACAGCGATTACACGCTAACTGATCAGCCGCCATCTGAGGATTCCAAGGCCCGATGATGCCGTCGCGCTTGCCATTGTCATCCACCGAGTCCAGAGCGCCCATCACATGGTCGCGCTTGAGTAACTCCCGGGCCAGCTGCGTTTCTTTATCTTTCTGCGCATCGCCAGTCAGCCCACGGCCTGCGACCTCGCGGATTTTATCCACCGTTGCATTCCCCGTCGCGGGGTCTTTGAAGGCTGAGAAATTGGCACCAAATGCTTTGGCCAGATCCGAATCCGAGGTTTGCGAAAAGGGATTGGAGCCCGAATGTGCCGCTGAAGAATACGATATGGAAATATTTGAAATCTGCATGTAGGTACGCTCCTGGGAGGTTCGACAAGCCGGCCTGGCATCCCATTGACGGACATCTGGAGGTCAGCTGCTGTGTTTTGTGTGGGCACGGGCCCCCAGACAGTTCCAGCGTACCTGCTGGCTAAATCAACCGTTCTGCCACCCGCCAATCCCCCACCGCCTGGAGCGACGTATCCGGCATCGGATCGCCGGGCACAGTCTTGCGGGCAATGTCAGCCGCCAGGGCTTTGCTCGCGAATGCAGTGTGTCAGTCAATAGACTTTTCACTGATACACCGTATTCGCGAGCAAGCCCTCTTTTTTAGATCTTTGCCGTGATAGAGAGCGTCGTCAGATCCAGATGCCCATCCTTGATCGGCGGGCACCAGTAGTAACCACCGGTCAAGGGTTTGCTGATGCGATACAGTCCATCGACAATGCCATCTTCCAACCCGCTCATCCGGCGTAACTGCGCTTCAAACGCGTCAAAGGAATGGCCAAACGCGAGGAACATCAACCCAGCCTGGCCGTTCTCGGCCCACGGCATCGAGCGGCGTACCACGAAGGCTTCCGGGGTAAAGCTTTCCTGGGCAGTGCGCTTGGTGTGGGCGGATGCAGGAGCGTCGTCGAGTTCTTCGTTATCGCCATGGCGGCGGCCGATGATGTGGTCGCGCTCCTGGGCCGGCAAGGCGGCGAAGCCGTCGAGGTCGTGCTGCCATTGCTGGATCGCGGCGAAGCTGGCGCCGCTGTCGGTCAGTGCGGCTTCGACCGCAGCATCGTCGTGAGGGTTTTCGGTGCCGTCCTCATAGTCGGTGAGGTCGAAGCCCGTCTTGTAGCGGAAACCTTCGGTCATCTGTTCCAGGCGAAACGCCGGGGCCAAGGCTTTTTCGAAGGCACGGCTACGCAACAGCAGCTCACCACGATCCATGCCATGCAGCCACACCCACAGCGCCTGCTGGGTCGATGGGTTGTGCGCACCTGGCGCACTGACGGCAGGGAACGTGCGCAGGCCATCAATGTGTGTACCCAGCGCACTGACCAGCGGCTCACCAAAACCGACCACCGCCTGCGAATCCACGAGCTGCACCAGTGCGTCCAGCGCGCCTGGCACAGCGTCAAGGGTTGTCACGGAAAAGAACAGATGGCGTGCCTGCAAAGGCACCGGTGCGGCAAGAATGCCAGACTGGTACTGACTCATGAGAACTCCTTCAAAAAAGGCGCCTAGTTTAACCGGCGCCCGCTGCCCTGCGTAAGCCAAAGCGCACAAGCCTTGCCATAGAGCCCCTTGTTGGGTGACTCTCTAGTCATGTTTTGCAACTATTCCAGGGGTAGCGACATGACCACCAGTAACCTGCTCGCCCAGCTGTTTCCCGCCTCCGCCGCCGAGATTCCTCAGCAATTCCAGCTCGGAGCGCCCATTGAACAGCGTGATTATCTGGTCGATGGCCAGTTGCAGGTGTGGAACGGCCCATTGGCCAAAGTGCAGAGCCCGGTGCAATTCGGTGAAGAGCGTGTCCACATCGGCAGCACACCGCTGCTGGATGCCGAGACCGCCCTCACCGCCCTGGATGCCGCCGTGCGTGCCTATGACCGTGGCCAGGGCGAATGGCCAACGATGCGCGTCGCCGAGCGTATCCAGCATGTCGAAACTTTTTTGCGGCGCATGCGCGAGCAGCGGGATGCGGTGGTCAAGCTGCTGATGTGGGAGATCGGCAAGAACCTCAAGGACTCGCAGAAAGAATTCGACCGCACCTGCGACTACATCACCGATACCATCAATGCCCTCAAGGAACTCGACCGCCGCTCCAGCCGCTTCGAGCTGGAACAGGACACCCTCGGCCAGATCCGCCGTGTACCGCTGGGCGTGGCGTTGTGCATGGGCCCTTACAACTACCCGCTGAACGAGACCTTCACCACCCTGATCCCGGCATTGATCATGGGCAACACCGTGGTGTTCAAGCCGGCCAAGCTCGGCGTGCTGTTGATCCGCCCGTTGCTGGAAGCCTTCCGCGACAGCTTCCCGGCCGGAGTCATCAACGTGATCTACGGCAGTGGCCGCGAAACCGTCAGCGCGCTGATGGCCAGCGGCAAGATCGATATCTTTGCGTTTATCGGCACCAACAAGGCCGCCAGTGACCTGAAAAAGCTGCACCCCAAGCCACACCGCCTACGTGCGGCGCTGGGCCTGGATGCGAAAAACCCCGGCATCGTGCTGCCGGAGGTCGACCTGGATAACGCAGTGAGCGAGGCTGTCACGGGTTCGCTGTCGTTCAACGGCCAGCGCTGCACCGCACTGAAAATCCTGTTTGTGCATGAGGACGTCGTCGACAGCTTTATCGAGAAATTCAACAAGAAGCTGGTCACCCTCAAGCCCGGTATGCCGTGGGAAGACGGCGTGGCGCTGACGCCATTGCCGGAAGTGGGCAAGGTGGACTATCTCAACGCTCTGGTAGCCGACGCGGCGCAACACGGCGCCAAGGTGGTGAATGAGCACGGCGGTGAGAGTCGTGGTTCGTTCTTCTACCCGGCGGTGCTGTACCCGGTGAACCCGCAGATGCGCGTGTACCACGAGGAACAGTTCGGCCCCGTGGTGCCGATCGTGCCCTACCGTGACCTGGAAACAGTGATCGACTACGTGCTGGACTCGGATTTCGGCCAGCAGTTGAGCATCTTCGGTACCGATGCCGTGCAAGTGGGTCGCTTGGTGGACACCTTCGCCAATCAGGTCGGCCGGATCAATATCAACGCCCAGTGCCAACGTGGCCCGGACACCTTCCCGTTCAACGGCCGCAAGAACTCGGCCGAAGGCACGTTGTCGGTGCATGACGCGTTGCGCGTGTTCTCGATCCGAACGCTGGTGGCGACCAAGTTCCAGGAGAGCAACAAGGCGCTGGTCAGTGACATCTTGCGTAATCGTGACTCAAGCTTCCTGACAACCGACTACATCTTCTAAGAAGCATGCTGATTTAAATGTGGGAGGGGGCTTGCTCCCGATAGCGGTGGATCAGTCAGCCTATCTGTTACTGAGAGACTGCTATCGGGGGCAAGCCCCTCCCACACTTGAACCGCGTACGCCCTGATTTTTGAGGTCACTTTAATACCGATGAACCTGCCCCTGTTCGCCCGGCGCCTGCTGCGCCCACTGCTCGACCCCTACCGCCGCTATCGCCATGCCAAGTTGATCCACGCCGTGCGTGTGTCCATCGGCTTGCTCGCAACGATCCTGCTCACCACGGGTATCAACCTGCCCCACGGTGAATGGGCATCGGTGACCATGCTGATCGTGATCGGCGGGCTGCAGCACCACGGTAATATTGGCAAGAAAGCCGTGGAGCGTGCCTATGGCACCCTGATCGGCGCCAGTGTCGGTTTGTTGCTGGTGGTACAGCAGGCCTACTTTGGGCAACCGCTGCTGACCTATCTGTTGATGTCAGTGGTGTGCGGGTTCTTTTCCTATCACGCGATCGGCAAGGGTGGGTACATCGCCCTGCTGTCGGCGATCACCGTGTTTATCGTCGCAGGTCATGGGGACAATCCAATCTCCGATGGCCTGTGGCGTACCGTCGACATCCTGATCGGGATTGTCCTGGCCCTGGCCTTCTCCTTTGCCCTGCCGCTGTATGCCGTGTACTCGTGGCGTTACAACCTGGCAAGCGCCTTGCGTGATTGCGCAGCGATCTACAGCCGGATCATCAACGGCCAGTCCGTGACGGATGATGAACACCTGAAGTTGCTCAACCGCTTGAATGCGGCCATGTTGCAACTGCGGTCACTGATGCCGTCGGTGTCCAAGGAAGTGCGGATTTCCATGACCGAGCTGGACGCAATCCAGCGGCACCTGCGCATGTGCATCAGCACCCTGGAAATTCTCGGCAATACCCGACCGGACCCGCGCGATGAACAGGCGATGGCGCGGATGCAGGTAGTGTTGAAGGCCGAACATCGGCAGATCCGCGTGCAGTTGGTCGCAATGGCACGGGCGTTGAAGTCGGGGGTGACAGAACGTTTGGAACGCCCAAGCCACATCAGCGGCAGCGAGCCCGTATTGGATGCGCCGGTCTACAGCGCTCTGGATGGTTACCGTTTATTGACTGTGCAACTGGCGGCCAATGTGGATGCCATGCGCCAGCGCCTGGCGAAAAGTGCGGGGCATTGGAAGATATAAGGACGCGCCCATTGACCTGTTTATCCAGGGCAACACTTTCATACTTTCTCTTACATATTTTTCACGATCTCTTCACATCCCGAGACGTAGGGTGAAGCCTCATCCGTTACAAATGTTGCACATCAAGCCCGCCGCCCCAGCGGGCTTTTTTTGCCTCGGATTTGACCTAGCGCGATGCTTTGGCGACAGGGGCGACCGCTTGTTCGCGGATGGCTCGCTGGGTGTCCAGCACCTTGGCCAGCGCGGTTTCCGCCTCCGGGCTCTGCTGCGGCACACGAATCGCCGCCGACACCAACGTGATCAACTTGGCCATCACCTCGGCATCCGTGGCCGGGCGACCGAGGCTCATGGAGTTCATCAACAGGCGCAATTCAGTACCGGCCATCACCCCGGAAATCGCCTTGAGCGCAAATTGCAGGCGCACCCCCAGCTCATTGCGCGGCAGGTCCGGCAAGGCCAGGGCGAAGGCTTCGAAGAAACGCTGGAACACCGGCTGGTAATGCACTTTGAGGTATTCCTGGATAAACGGCGATGTGTCGCTGTAGACACGGCCCAGGAAACGAATGAAGGAGCGCCCTTCCCCGCTGGCCGGATCGCTGCGTTCCAGGCCCATGGCCGGTGCAAATAGCACGCCGAGCAACGTGTCGCAGTCCAGCGGACCGTCGGATTCGGCCTCGCAACGCGCGAGCAGTTCCAGACGCTGCTCGTTGAGCGGCTCCAGGCGCTGCATCAACAAGGTTTTCATCAGGGAATCCTTGTCCCCGAAGTGATAATTCACGGCAGCCAGGTTCACCTGGGCACGCTCGGTAATCTGCCGTAACAAGACGGCGTCATAACCATATTTGATGAAGAGAGCCTCTGTCGCATCCAGCAGTCGAGTCTTGGTAACGTTTGGAGCGCTGAGTTTCTTCGCGACCATAAGGGTAGAAGTCCCACTGGGGAAATAATGTTTTAAAAAATATTTTGATTTTTTATACCGGGGCATGCCACTGAAAGCAAGTCCCTGAGACGGCGACATTCTACGGAAAGCCTGTATAAGCAGGCGATGGAGGCGAGTCAAAGGGCTTTTTCACCCGCCCGGACCCAACCGCCGCACATTCGCTTTGAAGGGTAAAACAGCTCTAGTTCGATAGCTGGCGGAGCCGGTGGAACACGGTTACTATTCAAACAATATTTTAAAAACAAGAAATAAAACCAGTCCGTGACGCGTACCAGGCAGCTCCCGAACTTGTTACAAAGATTTACGGGGGCATAGTGGCACCGTCGAGACTGCAGGCGTAGTCACGATGATAGATACCCCCACGCACCCAGGCTTGATCTCCCTGCAAGGCATCGGCAAACGCTATCAGCTCGCCGGGCAGGAACTGTCCATTCTCAATGATGTGTGCCTGTCCATCGCCAGTGGTGACAGCTGCGGCATCCTCGGTGCTTCCGGCTCCGGCAAAAGCACCCTACTCAATATCCTCGGCCTGCTCGATTTGCCCAACTGCGGCCAATATCACTTTGCCGGCCACAACATTTTCAGCGCCACCCCCGATGAGCTGGCCGCGATCCGCAACCAGCAAATCGGCTTTGTGTTCCAGAGCTTCAACCTGTTGCCACGCCTCAGCGCGCTCGACAACGTCGCCCTGCCCCTGAGCTACCGTGGCGTATCGCGGCATGACTCGGTGGAACAAGCCCTGCGCATGCTGGAACAAGTCGGCCTGGCCGAACGTGCCCACCATCGTCCGGCCGACCTCTCCGGCGGCCAGCGTCAACGGGTGGCAATTGCACGGGCCCTGGTCGGCAAACCCTCAGTGATCCTGGCCGATGAGCCCACCGGCAACCTCGACAGCACCACCGCCCAAGAGATCATGGACCTGCTCCTGGCGCTCAATCGCGAACAACAGGTGACGTTGATCATCGTGACCCACGACGCCCACATCGCCGAGCGTCTGGAGCGCAAGATCCTGGTGCGCAATGGCGTGGTGCATGAGGCTGGTTGCCTATGAGCCTGCGGGTCGAACAGAACCTGAGCCAACTGCTGCATGAAGCATTCGTCAGCCTGCGTACCCTGGGCAAACGCTCGATCCTGGCCTTGCTGGGCATCGTCATCGGCAGTTCATCGGTGGTGGCACTGATCAATATCGGCCACAACGCCGCCACCGACGCCGCCATGATTTTCAAGGACATGGGCACCGACACGCTGGTCGCCCAATTCCCGCCCAAGGGCAACAGCCGTGCAACCATGCGGGCCAGCCTAGACCTTGAGGCCGTGCGTCAAGCGGTGCCAGGCATTGCCCATATTGGCGCGATCACACTGTTCAGCGGCCCGATGGTGTTTCACGGGCGCACCGTCAATGCCAACTTCGTCGGCAGCACGCCAGATATCAAAGACGCCATGCGCCTGACCCTGCGAGAGGGTCGTTTCCTGTCGGGCTTCGACGCCAATGAAACCTACGCGGTGATCGGCGACCAACTTGCCCAGGCTCTGAGCAAACCCGGCGACCCATTGAACCTGGGCGATCGAGTGCGCATCAGCGACTACCTGTTCCTGATCGTAGGCATCCTGAACAGCCAACCCCGCTCCCTGCTGATCCCGGTCCAGATCAACGAGTCGCTGTTCATCCCCGCCGAAGGCATGCGCCGCATCTACGCCAACCCGCAGATCGGCAACGTGATTATCCGCGCCGCGCCGGGCCAGGACATGGAGCGCATCGCTCAGGATGCCGCCGTCGCGCTGAAAACCCAGCTCACCGACCACGACGTCGACATCCAGGTGCCCCAGCAAATGATCGATGGCATGACCCGCCAAAGCCGCACCTTTGCTTATTTGTTGCTAGCGCTGGGGGCGATTTCCCTGGTAGGCGGCGGTGTCGGCGTGATGAACGTGATGCTGATGAATGTCTCGGAGCGCCGCCGCGAGATCGGCATCCGCATGGCCCTGGGCGCGCGCCAGCGGGATATTCGCAACCTGTTTCTCCTAGAGGCAGTGACCTTGACCGCTGTCGGTGCGCTGTGCGGTGCGGTGCTGGGCATGACGGCAGCCTGGCTCTACGCCTGGCTGTCGGGCTGGGTGTTTTCCCTGGCGGTCGCCGCCCTGCCACTGGGAGTCGGCAGCACCTTGCTGGTGGGGTTGTTCTTTGGCATCTATCCGGCGGTCTCGGCTTCACGGTTGCAGCCAGTGGAGGCCCTGCGCGATGAGTAAGTGGCTATGGTTACTGGCACTGGTAAGCCTGCCCGGCATGGCAGCCGACGTGGTGATCAACCCTTCGGCTCCCAGTACTACTCGCAGCGGTTACGACCGGGGCGTGTCGCTCAATGCCCAGGTCACCGCGATCACCCTGGGTGATGCGGTATACCTGGGCCTGCGCAATAACCCGGCGATCCGCAGTGCCTACCTGCAACGGGTGGCACAGAAGTTCGACTTGCGCGTGGCCGAAGACACCTTCAACCCCAAGCTCACCCTCAACAGCTATTACCGCGCCACCCGTGGTTCGGCCGATAACACCCGTAACGCCAACCTGGCACCCAACGCGACCTTGCTGGGCGAGTACGGCACCCGGCTGAGCATGAACTGGACCCAGCAACTCAACGACGCCAACCGTGCCGGCCGCTACCGCCGTGATGGTCTCGACCTGTCGATCATCCAGCCACTGATGCGCGGCGCCGGCTGGGACGCCACCACCGCACCGCTGCGCCTGTCACGCCTGTCGGAACAGGCCAATCGCCTGAACCTCAAGGCTACCGTCGCGCAGACCATCAGCCAGATCATCGCCACATACCGCGAACTGCTGCGTGCCCAGGAACAATTGAGCATCGTGCAGGACGCTCTCAAGCGTTCCGGCACACTGCTGGAAGTGAACAAGGCGCTGATC
>NZ_JBOICG010000329.1:0-1951 GCF_050739995.1 Pseudomonas sp.
CTACAGCGTATGGAGCGCCATGATTTCGGCCTTCCGGCGCTGGACGTCCGACACCAGCCTGGTGACGCGAATCAATGAGTCGATCGACATCGGCAGCAGCTCCTTCTGCTCACAATTTGCAGCCAACTGCTATGAGGTCGGCAATCTCTATAACGAGGCCAACCTCGTGCCGCCACCGCCTGCCATTTTCGGTAACCAACCGAGCGCTATCACGCCTGCAGAGTTGGCAACGTTCTGTGATTCCTCACCGTACTTCTACTTCTCTGGCTTCTGGCAGGACAACGTTGAGGTGCGGCTTTAGCGGCGCCGTCACGGTCAAGGCAATGCCTCAGGAGGTCGAAATGCAGCCACCCGTTCTGTCCAACGAAGATCGCCAACGGCTCGAAGCGATGCTGCGTAACCCGCAGGTCTTCGCCGGAGCGCCCCAAGCCATCGTTGACGAGACCCTCAAGCGCGCCACCCAGGTGCTTGAGCAGTCGAAGGTCAATGAGCAAGCGCTCACAGCAGCAGCGGAGCAACGTGAGGCTGCGATACGTCAAGTGTTGGACGGCGCTTCCCCGGACAGGGATGCGCAACGCAAGGAAGTGCAGGCACTGATCCAAGGGTTAATCACGCAGATTGAAGCTGCCTTGGCCGCTGCTGCGAAACCTTGAACCCACATGCTTCACAGCGCCTGATTCGCAACGTTCATTCATGAACACGGAATGCACCGTGTACTAAATAAGGAAATTGATCATGGCAACTGTAAACGAACAAATCACCGACGCGGTCACGCAGACCAACGTCAAAGTGGTGGCCGAATCGCCAGCGATGGCGATGAGCACCATCTACCAATCGATGGCGCAGGCCACGGCGATTCTGTTCCAGAACGCTGTGTCAGCCCAACAGCAACAAAATACCCTGGCCCAGGCGGCTACCAACCAGGGCGTGATGCAGATCTACAGCGTCGATACCACGGCCGGTGCGGCGGCTACCGAAAAAGTCGCCCAAGGCGGCGTGTCGGATAACCTCACCAGCCTGTTGACCGTGCTCAAGTCCTTCCAGGCTTAAGCACTGAGCGATAACGGATGTTGTTCTTTCTCAAACCAGGAGTTCCACCCATGAGCACAGTCAGCCCGCAAATCACCGATGCCGTCACCCAAACCAACGTCAAGGTCGTTGCCGAGTCGCCAGCGATGGCCATGAGCACGATTTACCAATCCATGGGCCAGGCCACGGCGATCCTGTTCCAGAACTCGGTTTCGGCCCAGCAGCAGCAAAACACCCTGGCCCAGGCCGCCACCAACCAAGGCGTGATGCAGATCTACAGCGTCGACACCACCGCTGGCGCCGCAGCCACCGAAAAAGTTGCCCAGGGCGGCGTAGCCGACAACCTGACCAGCTTGTTGACCATCCTCAAATCGTTCCAATCCTAAACAGCCACCGCTCCCCCGACACCCCCGTCGCCCGAAAGGCGCCGGGGGTGTCGTCGTTTGTACGCTTGATCCGAAAGGTGGGCGAAATACGCGGTTTTCGTTCTTTTTTTCGAACAGACTATTGCCCTGCACCCCCATTGATCCTAGGATTCGTTTGAGATTTCAAACGCTCCTGCCTGGGTGCTGAACCGCACATTTGTCCTTTCGTGCGCTATTTACGTGCTTGCGCCCAGTGAATGATTTCCCTGACGGCAGCCCTCAAGGCGCCTTTCAACAACTCTAATTCGCTCCGCGCGTGCGCGGTGCTGTTAAGGAAAGCCGACATGCAGCTCAAAGACACCCAGTTGTTCCGCCAGCAAGCCTTTATTGATGGCGCTTGGGTCGATGCGGACAACGGTCAAACGATCAAGGTCAACAACCCCGCTACCGGCGAAATCCTCGGTACCGTGCCAAAAATGGGCGCCGCCGAAACCCGTCGCGCCATTGAAGCAGCTGACAAGGCCCTGCCGGCCTGGCGTGCACTCACCGCCAAGGAC
>NZ_JBOICG010000330.1:0-5415 GCF_050739995.1 Pseudomonas sp.
CCACCGCACTGCGCGGCGAAGCCCATGTGAAAACCGGCACGTTGAACACCGTGCGCGCTATTGCCGGGTTCAGCCGCGACAACAATGGCAACTCCTGGGTGGTGGTGGCGATCCTCAACGACTCCAAACCGTGGGGCGCGTCCTCAGTGCTGGATCAGGTGCTGTTGGACCTGTATCGCCAGCCGAAACTGACAGCAGCGGCACCGGTACTTTAAAGACACTGCAGCACTTGTGTGGGACCGGGCTTGCCCGCGATAGCGTTGGTTCAGTCACCTAAAATATCGACTGGGCGACCGCTATCGCAGGCAAGCCAGCTCCCACATTTGCCCGGTGTTGAAACTCAAGCGCACAATCGCTCAACCTCAACCCGGTCCCTGCCGGCCTGTTTGGCCATATACACAGCCGAATCTGCGCGCAGCAACAGCCCATCAATCCCTTCATCGACTCGCCAACTGGCAACACCAAAGCTGGCGGTCACAACGCCTACGGTCTCAACCGGCGCACTGCGCAACGATTGCCACAACTCCATCGCCAGACTGTAGGCCTGATCCCCGTCGGTATTGGGGCACAACACCACGAACTCTTCGCCACCCAGCCGGCAAAACACATCGCTGCGGCGCAGGCGTTGGGCGATGCGCTTGCACAGTTCCTGCAAAACGCCATCCCCTACACCATGCCCGTACTGATCATTGATCCGCTTGAAATGGTCGATATCGAGCATGATCAATGAAAGCGCCCCGGAGGTACGGTTAAGCCGGATCATTTCGGCTTTGACGCGATCCTGGAAATAGCGCCGGTTATGGATACCCGTCAGGGCGTCGGTAATCGACAGCGTGCGCAGCTCTTCCTCTACCCGCTTCAGATCGGAAATATCCGACACATAGCCATGCCACAACGTGCCGCCGCCAGGTAACTCTTCCGGTGTGGCCTCGCCACGAATCCAGCGCAGGCCCCGCTGCGGCAATTGCACGCGATACTCTTCGCGCCAGTGAGTCAACTGCAAGGCCGACAAACGAATCGAGGCTCGCACCCGTTCCACATCCAGTGAATGAATGCGCTCGAACACGCCGCTCGCATCCTGCTGCAACACGCCGGGCTCAATTTCATAGATATCGCGCATGCCGTCACTGGCGTAGATAAAGCGCCAATGGTCCTGAGGCTCCAAGGTGAACTGGAAGATCCCGCCGGGCACGTGGGCGCTGAGTTTCTTCAGCAAACGATCCCGCGCAGCCAGGGCCTCATAGGCGCGCTTTTGTTCGGTGACATCCAGGTAAATCGCCAAGTGCCCGATCCACAGGCCATGCTCATCCAACAATACCGTGGGCAACATATTGACCGTCAGCTGGCTGCCATCTTCGCGCTGCAAGGTCCACTCGCGGGTTTCATGTTGGCTGTCTGGATTCTCCACCAGCATCGCCTGACTGGGTGGAATGCGCTTGCCCAATGTCGCGCTCAAATAGCCGGCCCGTGCCTCGAGCTCCGACGTCACGTGCAAGCTCTCCAGGGTCAGATGCCCCAACACCTGCTCGGCCTTGAACCCGAGCATTTGCTCGGCGCCGGCATTGAAGGTGTTGATCACGCCACGCAGGTCAGTGGCGATGATCGCGACCTGGGTGGCCGCATTCAGCACACTGCGCAACTGCCCATGGGCGCCGCGCAACTCTTGCTCGCGCAGGCGTAACTGCACCGTGCGCTGCTCCACCAGTTTCAGGGCGCGCTGACGTTGGCTGACCAAAACGTAAAGCAGCACGCTGAGCAGCACGCTGAGCAGCATGCCCATGGTCAGGATCGTGTTCATTGAAGAGTGGTTGGCCTGATCGAACACCTGACTGGCGCGCAGGCTCAGGGCGTAGACGTGATCGCCGAGGGTAAGCCGGCGTGCGGCCACCAGGTCGCTGTTGCCCACCGAATTGCTGGAGGCGTACAAGATGCGCTGCTGATCATCGGAGGTGTCGATAATCTGCATCACCAGGTTGTCCCGGTTCGGCTTGGGCAGACCATCGGCCACCAGTTGGCGCATGCTGATCACCGCCATCACAAACCCGTAGGGTTCGGCATCGGGTGTGTTGCTCACCGGCGATACCAGCAACACGCCGGCGGCGTAGGCGGGCTCCACCCCGACCAGTTGCATCGGCTGGGACACTGCAGACTTACCACTTTTTTGCGCACGCTCGAGGGCCGAACGCCGTAGGGGCTGGGCCATCAGGTCAAACCCCAGGGGTGAGCCCAAAAGACTCTGGGTCTGGCTGTACAACACCGGGACATACTCGTCACGCTCGGGGGCCGGGGCCAATTCACCCGCCGCATTGAGTTCACGGATGGTAAAAGGACTGCCACGCTGCCGCGAGATCTCGTGCTCAAACTGGGCACGCTGATCGCGAAATATCCGCGGCGCCCAGGCATAGGCACGGGTGCGCAATAACAAGGGCTGGGCGAAGCCATCGAACTCCTGGCGCGACACATCGCTGGAGTTGATGAAGAAACGCCGCAAGCTGCCCAGGCGCTGCTCCTGGTCCTCGAAGCGTTCCTGAAGACGGGTATAGCGCTCGTTGACCAGTAACTGGAAACGCTGGCGCACCTGCTGCTGGTAAAGGTCGGCAGCCGCCCACGCGACCACCGCCGTCAACGCGCTACCGGCCAGCAACACCACCAATGCCACCAGCCAAGCCGACGCCTGTTCACTGATAAAGCCTAGGATTTTCGGGCGGACAGCTTGTAACGGCATAGGCAACACTCACAACGCCAGCGTGCGGGGGTGTCACTTTGGCTAGGCATTAAGTTATAGACACCGGTCCTGTATTTGACCAGCGTAAAAAAGCCGCAAGCCCGGAATAATCCAGGCTTGCGGCTTTTTGGTGCAGCGTGGTGGAGCAATCAGCGTGCGGTGATTTTCCAGGCCCGGTGAATCTTCGCATTACGTGCGAAATCCGGGTCGAGGGTCTTGTCGCTGATTTCCTCGACGGCATAGCGTTCGCTGAGGTTGTCCTCCAATTGGAACTTGCGGAAGTTGTTGGAGAAGTACAGAACGCCGCCCGGCGCCAGGCGGGCCATGGCCAGGTCGAGCAACTGCACGTGGTCACGCTGTACGTCGAAGATGCCTTCCATGCGCTTGGAGTTCGAGAAGGTCGGCGGGTCGATGAAGATCAGGTCGAACTCATCGCGACTGGCTTCCAGCCAGGCCATTACATCGCCCTGCTCCAGGCGGTTCTTGTCGGAGAAACCGTTGAGGGAGAAATTGCGACGCGCCCAGTCCAGGTAGGTCTTGGACAAGTCAACGCTGGTGGTGCTGCGCGCACCGCCCTTGGCTGCGTGCACACTGGCGGTGGCGGTGTAGCAATACAGGTTGAGGAAGCGCTTGCCGGCGGCTTCTTTCTGGATACGCATGCGCATCGGACGATGGTCGAGGAACAGACCGGTGTCCAGGTAATCGGTGAGGTTGACCAGCAGCTTGACCCCGCCTTCGCTGACCTCAGTGAACTTGCCCTGGGCGCTCTGGCGCTCGTACTGCTTGGTACCGCTCTGACGCTCGCGACGCTTGACCACCACGCGGCTCTTGTCGATGTTCAGCGCCTGGGGAATCGCCGCCAGGGCATCGAACATGCGCGCGGAGGCCTTTTCCGGATCGATGGACTTCGGCGCGGCGTATTCCTGCACATGGACCCAATCGTGGTACAGGTCGATGGCCATGGAGTATTCCGGCATATCGGCATCGTACACGCGATAGCAATCCACACCTTCACGCTTGGCCCACTTGCCCAGCAACTTGAGGTTCTTCTGCAGGCGATTGGCGAACATTTGCCCGCCCTCGCTCAAGCGCGCTTGCTCGACCACCGGGGCCGGGGCCGGCTTGATCGGGTTACCGTTCTTGTTGTATTGGCGCTCTTGCGGCTCGGCCGGGGCTTGATCGTAAGCGGCTTGCTCACGCTCCGCCTGGCGTTGCTCGGGCGTGCGGCGCTCGCCGGTGACGAACTGGTCCGGGTTGACCTTGATCAACAGCAGTTTGCACGGCAAGGCGCCGTTCCAGAACGAATACTGCTTGTGGCTGCGGATGCCCATGCGCTTGCCCAGGTCCGGCGCGCCGGTGAACACCGCGGCTTCCCAACCCATGCACGCCTGACGCAGACGCTCACCAAGATTCTGGTAGAGGTACAACAGGCTGGCTTCGTCACCCAGACGCTCACCGTACGGTGGGTTACAGATCACCAGGCCTTTCTGGTTCTGGTCCGGGCGCGGCTCGAAAGTGCCGACTTCGCCCTGGTACACCTTGATCCAGTGGCTCAGACCGGCGCGCTCGATGTTGTTGCGCGCGGGTTGGATCAACCGTGGATCAGCTTCGTAGCCACGAATCCACAGCGGTGGTTTGCTCATGCCAATGGCAGCACGTTCGGCGGCCTCGGCGTGCAGTTTCTTCCACAGCGCCGGGACGTGACCGAGCCAGGTGGTGAAGCCCCACAGCTCGCGGTTCAGGTTGGGGGCCATGTCTGCAGCGATCATGGCGCCTTCGACCAGGAAGGTGCCGACGCCGCACATCGGGTCGCTCAACGCGCCGCCTTCAGCGGCAATGCGTGGCCAGCCGGCACGGATCAGGATCGCGGCCGCCAGGTTTTCCTTCAGCGGTGCAGCGCCCTGCTGCAAGCGGTAACCGCGCTGGTGCAGGCTGTGGCCGGACAAGTCGAGGGACAGAATGGCTTCACCACGGTCCAGGCGCAGGTGAATACGCAAGTCCGGGTTGATCTTGTCGATGGACGGGCGTTCGCCGGTCGGGGTGCGCAGCTTGTCGACGATCGCATCCTTGACCTTCAGCGCGCCGAAGTGGGTGTTGTCGATGCCCGAACCATGGCCGCTGAATTCCACGGCGAGGGTGCCGTCGGGGACCATGTGATCGGCCCACTCGATATCCAGCACGCCGTGGTAGAGGTCTTCGGCATCCTTCATCGGGAAGCGCTTGAGCACCAGCAGCACGCGGTTGGCCAGGCGCGACCAGAGGCACAAGCGGTAGGCGGTTTCCATGTCGGCCATGCCGCGCACGGCCGAGGTGTGCTCGCGGGCTTCCTCAAGGCCAAGCCCGACGGCTTCCTCGATCAGCAGGCCTTCGAGGCCCTTGGGGCAGGTGAGGAAGAGTTCAAAACGGTCCGACATGGGCATTCCAGGCTTTTCAGCAATAAATGAACGGGCGACGCATCGCCGGCTCGGTTTTCAATCAAGCACTTTTCTTGAAGAGTGCTCGCGTGGCACGAATGTGCCGTTCCACCCCGTCTGACGAGCCTTTGGGCCTTTATTGACGGGGCAGATGATCAATCTGATCGTAACAAAAAGTAATATTCCGACCCTTCGTCGAATAATAACCGACTGCAACGGGCGGACATTCTCACTAAAGGATTAAACCCGTCCTCTTTGCAAGGCACATCATAGCTG
>NZ_JBOICG010000331.1:0-7457 GCF_050739995.1 Pseudomonas sp.
TGCGGGCTGTTGATCAGGATGAACTCCAGGCGCCGGTCGTTGACCTGGCTGGTCTCCACCAGTTTATACACGCTGGTTTCGACGTAATCCTTGAGCTGTGGGTCATTGAGCTGCGAGACCTGACCGCGCAAGTAAGCGAGCCAGGCGCGGCCCAGTTGAAACTCCTGTTGTGGCGAGACAATGGCAGAACTGGCGTCGCCAAGTGACGGCAGGTCGTCAGCGAAGCCCGGAGAGGCCAGCAGGCAAGCCAGCGTCAGCAGGGTAGGGCGCAAAAAAGTCATGCACAAAGCCTTTCGACAAAGAGCTTACTGTAGCCGGACACTGAGCTTCGGACCAGATATTCTAATCAGCCCAAACGCTTGTCCGGAGTAAACCCATGACCGACGCTGTAGCCTTTGATGCCGAGCTCGACGCCAGCGGCCTCAATTGCCCGTTGCCCCTGCTCAAGGCCAAGCTGGAACTCAATCGATTGGCCAGCGGTGCAGTACTCAAGGTGACCGCCACTGATGCTGGTTCCCAGCGTGATTTCCGGACCTTTGCCAAACTGGCCGGTCATACTCTGCTGCACGAAGAAGACGCTGCTGGCGTGTACCGTTACTGGTTGCGCAAAGCCTGAATCGTTCACCCCACCACCCGAGGTTGATTGATGTTCAAAGTGTTACGAGATTGGATTCAGCGCTACTTTTCAGATGAAGAAGCCGTGGTGCTGGCTGTCCTGCTGTTCCTGGCTTTTACGGCCGTACTCACTTTGGGTGGAATGCTGGCGCCGGTGCTGGCAGGGATGGTGCTGGCCTACCTGATGCAGGGGCTGGTCACTACCCTGGAGCGCTTGCGTTTACCGGGCGGTGTGGCGGTGGGGTTGGTATTTGCCTTGTTCATGGGCGTGCTGGTGGTGTTCATTGTGGTGGTGCTGCCGTTGCTATGGCATCAGTTGATCACCCTGTTCAATGAATTGCCGGGCATGCTTGCCAAGTGGCAATCACTCTTACTCTTGCTGCCTGAGCGCTATCCGCATTTGGTGTCGGATGAGCAGGTGTTGCAGGCCATTGAAGTGGCGCGCGGTGAGATCGGAAAATTCGGGCAGTGGGCGCTGACCTTTTCTCTGTCCAGCCTGCCGTTGGTGGTCAACATCATGATCTACCTGGTACTGGTACCGATCCTGGTGTTTTTCTTCCTCAAGGACCGCGCGATGATCGGTCGCTGGGTACGTGGCTACCTGCCACGTGAGCGCGCGTTGATTACGCGGGTGGCCGAAGAGATGAACCGCCAGATCGCCAACTACATTCGTGGCAAAGGGATCGAGATCGTTATTTGCGGAGGCGTCACCTACATCGCCTTTGTCGCACTTGGGCTGAACTACGCGGCGCTGCTGGCCTTGCTGGTAGGTGTTTCGGTGGTGGTGCCGTATGTCGGCGCCGTGGTGGTGACGGTGCCGGTGATGTTGATCGCTTTGTTCCAGTGGGGCTGGAGTGACCAGTTCATCTACCTGATGGCGGTATACGGCATTATCCAGACCCTGGATGGCAACGTGCTGGTGCCGCTGCTGTTCTCCGAAGCCGTCAACCTGCATCCGGTGGCAATCATCTGTGCAGTGCTTTTGTTTGGTGGGCTTTGGGGTTTTTGGGGCGTGTTCTTTGCGATTCCCCTGGCGACGCTCTTCAAGGCGGTGCTGGATGCCTGGCCTCGGCAAGAGCCGGTGGTTGCACCGTTGTTGTAGTGAGCGGGCTTGCCCCGCGCAGGGTGACGAAGCCGCCCTAAACCTGACACCGCGGTATATCTGGCATACCGCGGCGGATCGATTGGGGTGGCTTCGCCGCCCAGCGCGGGGCAAGCCCGCTCACTACAGGGTCACGCTCTGTTCAAGGCTTGAGCGGCCGCCAGTACGGCATCCACATGGCCCGGCACTTTCACGCCGCGCCACTCTTGACGCAGCACGCCATCCTTGTCGATCAAGAAGGTGCTGCGATCAACACCCAGGTATTCCTTGCCGTACAGCTTCTTCAGCTTGATCACATCAAACAGCTGGCAAACCGCTTCGTCCTTGTCGCTGATCAACTCGAAGGGGAATTCCTGCTTACCCTTGAAGTTCTCGTGGGACTTCACGCTGTCGCGCGACACGCCAAACACCTCGGTGTTGGCGGCCTTGAACGCCGTGTACTGGTCACGAAAGCCCTGACCTTCAGTCGTGCAGCCCGGGGTGCTGTCCTTCGGATAGAAGTAGATCACCACCTGCTTGCCCTTGAGGGCGGCGAGGCTGAAGGTTTGGCCGCTGGTGGCCTGGGCTTCGAAATCGGCCACGGGGGTGTCGATGGCTACCGGCATGGTGTCTTCCTTACATAGGGTTCTGTGGGCGCCATGGCTCGATCAGGGCGTCGAGGTTCAGGGCATCGGCGAAATCCAGGAACTGGTCGCGCAGCCAACTGATCTGCACGCCGGCCGGCAAGGTCACGGTGAACGTGGCGTTGAGCATGGTGCCGCCGGTTTGTGGCGCCTGGTAGGTGTCGCAGGTCAGGTTCTCCAGCTCGACGTTGTGGTCGATGAAGAACTGGCATAGCTCATTGACGATGTCCGAGCGGTACGCCGAGCTGACATACGCCACATAAGGCAGTGCCTGCGGGCGGTTTTCCAGCGCGGCACTGCGTACCACGTTGACGGTGAAGTCGTGCTTCTTGGCCAGGCCCGGCAGGCCGGCTTCCAGGCGCGCCAGGGCATCCCAGCTGCCGGAAATCTGCAGGACCAGCGCACTGCACTCGCCATGGCGGGTCAGGCGGGAGGTCACGACGGCGCAGCGGTTCTCATGGCTGGCGCGGCACAGGACGTTGGTCAGCTCCATGGGGTTGGCGCCGAGGGCACTGATAACAAGGAATTGTTCGCGAACTGTGGGGGTGGACATGCAGCCTTCCTAAAGCGATGAGCGGTCGATACCGTGTGGGCTGTATCGATCAAAGGATGAAGGGTAGCGAAAAGCGTCGCCAAGGGCTAGGAGGTGGCGTTTTCATTGCGTGATAGGTCTGATTTCATCGTGCTACGGGCCAGGCTTTGGCCCAATGATGGCATTGCCCGTCGTTTAGTTGATCCAGAACGCATCCTCAGGCGGTACTTCGCTTGTGCAAGCATCTTGGCGCCAGTACCATTACGGCTCTCTTTTTCCGGCAGGAGCGGTTGCATGATTGCGGGCAGTATGGTGGCACTGGTCACACCCATGGATGCACAAGGTCATCTCGACTGGGACAGCCTGGGCAAACTGGTGGACTTCCACCTGCAAGAAGGCACCAACGCCATCGTTGCGGTCGGCACCACCGGTGAGTCGGCGACCCTCGATGTGGAAGAACACATCCAGGTGATCGAGTTCGTGGTCAAGCGTATCGCGGGTCGTATTGCCGTGATCGCCGGTACGGGCGCCAACTCGACGCGCGAAGCGATCGAACTGACCAAGAACGCCAAGAAGGCGGGTGCGGACGCTTGCCTGCTGGTGACCCCGTACTACAACAAGCCAACCCAGGAAGGCCTGTACCAGCACTTCCGCGCCATCGCCGAAGCGGTTGAAATCCCGCAGATCCTCTACAACGTTCCGGGCCGCACCGCCTGCGACATGAAGGCCGAGACCGTGATCCGCCTGTCCACCGTGCCGAACATCATCGGCATCAAGGAAGCGACCGGCGACCTGCAGCGTGCCAAGGACATCCTGGCCGGCGTAAGCAGCGACTTCCTGGTGTATTCCGGTGACGACGCCACCGCTGTCGAGCTGATCCTGCTGGGTGGCAAGGGCAACATCTCCGTGACCGCCAACGTGGCCCCGCGCGCCATGAGCGAAATGTGCGCTGCCGCCATCGCCGGTGATGCCGTGACCGCCCGCGCTATTCACGAGAAGCTGATGCCGCTCAACAAGACACTGTTTATCGAATCCAACCCTATTCCCGTGAAATGGGCACTGACTGAAATGGGCATGATGCCGGACGGTATCCGTCTGCCGCTCACCCGTCTCAGCGAAGCCTGTCACGAACCGCTGCGACAGGCCCTGCGCCAGTCCGGCGTCCTGGTTTAATTGAGGAAACACTACGCATGAAGCGATTGGCCGGACTTTCCGCACTTGCCTTGATTATCTCCAGCACCAGTGGCTGCGGTTGGATTTGGGGCCCGGAAGGCTACTTCCGTGACCGCGGCAGCGATTACCTGGACGCGCAAGCGACCAAACCGATGCAGCTGCCGCCTGATGTCAATGTCGCCAAGCGCCTTGACCCTCTGTTGCCGATTCCACGCAACGTAGCCGACGACACCGTCAAAGGTGAATTCGTGGTGCCGCGTCCACAGCCAATCACGGCCGTGGCGGATGCCAGCGACTACAGCCTGCAGAAGAGCGGCGACAACCGCTGGATCGTGGCCCAGCGCCCGCCAGCCGAAGTCTGGCCGGTGGCGGTGCAGTTCTTCCAGGACAATGGTTTCCGCCTCGACCAGCAACGTCCGCAGACCGGTGAGTTCACCACTGCATGGCAGCGCGGCAGCGAACTGTCCGCCAACATGGCCCAGCGCCTGCAGGCCGGTGGCGTAGCGGCCGACAGCGAAGCACGTGTGCGTGTGCGCATCGAGCCTGGCGTGCAGCGCAATACCAGTGAAATCTATGTGGTCAGCGCCGAGCGTCCTGCCGGTAGCACCACCAACGTTGACTTCACCAACCGTTCGGTCAACACCGGTGTCGATGCCGCGCTGGTCGACGAGATGCTGGCCAGCATGAGCCGTATCTCCGAGAAGGGTGGTTCGGTTTCCCTGCTTGCCGCCCGCGACTACGACACGCCTAACCGCGTCAGCCTCAGTGAAGACGGTAGTGGCAACGTGGTGCTGAACCTGGGTGAAGACCTGGATCGTGCCTGGGCCAGTGTAGGCCGCGCGTTGGAGAAAGGCCCTTGGCGTGTTGAGGACATCAACCGCAGCCTGGGCCTGTACTACATCAACGTGGCTGAAAAGGCCGAGAAGAAAGACGACGAACCAGGCTTCTTCGGCAAATTGTTCGGCAGCAAGCCGACCAAGGAAGAGATCGAAACCCGCGCCGAGCGTTATCAGGTTCGTTTGAGCAAGGTTGGCGACAGCGTGCAAGTCACCGTCGAGAAGAACATCAACACCGTTGCGCCGGCTGAAACAGCACGCAAAGTGTTGGGTGTGATTCAGGACAACCTGGGCTGATTCGATGCGTTTTGCCGTTCTCGGCAGCGGTAGCCAAGGGAACGGCACGCTGGTCGCACATGACGACACGTATGTGCTGGTGGATTGTGGTTTCTCGTTAAAAGAAACCGAGCGGCGCCTGCTGCGCCTGGGGGTTCACCCCTCGCAGCTGAGCGCGATTCTGGTGACCCACGAACATGCCGACCACGTGCATGGCGTGGGTTTGCTGTCTCGGCGCTACAATCTTCCGGTGTACCTCAGTCGCGGCACCTTGCGCGGGATGCGCAAACCCATTGAACCCGCAGGCTTCCTGGCCGGTGGTGAGCAACTGCAAATCGGTGCGTTGAGCATCGATGTGATTGCCGTCGCACACGACGCCCAGGAACCGACGCAATATGTATTCAGTGGCGGTGAGCGACGTTTCGGCGTACTTACCGACCTGGGTTCCTACTGCGCGAAGGTGCTGGACGGTTACCGCGACCTCGATGCCTTGATGATCGAGTCCAACCACTGCCGAGACCTGCTGGCTCGTGGTCATTACCCGTACTTTCTCAAGCAACGGGTGGGCGGCGAACTGGGACATTTGAACAACCACCAGGCGGCATACCTGGTGTACGAGTTGGGCTGGCAAGACCTGCAACACCTGGTCCTGGCCCACCTGAGCAGCAAGAACAACCTGCCGACGCTTGCCCGGCAATGTTTTGTCGACACCCTCGGGTGCGACCCGGACTGGCTGCAACTGGCCGATCAAGATTCAGGGCTCGACTGGCGACATATCGCCTAGCCCACCTCACTCAAATCGGAGCCCATCATGGAAAAACGTGAAGAACTCTACCGCGGCAAAGCCAAGTCGGTTTACAAGACCGACGACGCCAACCGCCTGATCCTGCTGTTTCGCAACGACACTTCGGCGTTCGACGGCAAGCGTATCGAACAGCTTGACCGCAAAGGCATGGTGAACAACAAGTTCAACGCCTTCATCATGCAGAAACTCGAAGCGGCCGGCATTCCGACCCAGTTCGACAAACTGCTGGGCGACAACGAGTGCCTGGTGAAGAAGCTGGACATGATCCCGGTCGAGTGCGTTGTGCGTAACTACGCCGCCGGCAGCCTGGTCAAGCGCCTGGGCGTGGAGGAGGGCCTCAAGCTCAACCCTTACACCTTCGAACTGTTCCTGAAGGACGACGCCAAGGGCGACCCGTTCATCAACGAATCCCACGTCGTGGCGTTCGGTTGGGGCACCGCTGAGCAATTGGCGCGCATGAAGGAGTTGTCCCTCAAGGTCAACGACGTGCTGAGCAAACTGTTCGACGACGCCGGCCTGCTGCTGGTGGACTTCAAGCTGGAATTCGGTGTGTTCCACGACGGCTCCATCGTCCTGGGCGACGAATTCAGCCCGGACGGCTGCCGTCTGTGGGACAAGGACACCAAGAAGAAGATGGACAAAGACCGCTTCCGCCAGGGCCTCGGTGACGTGATCGAAGCCTACGAAGAAGTCGCCAATCGTCTCGGCGTACCGCTTTAATCGACGCAAGCATCTGATAGAACGGAAAAAAATCTCTTTTGGGGTTTGCTTCCACGAAACACACTGTTATGATGCGCGCCGTTGGAGAGATGCCAGAGTGGCCGAATGGGACGGATTCGAAATCCGTTGTACCTTCACCGGTACCTAGGGTTCGAATCCCTATCTCTCCGCCATACTTAGAAAAGCCCCGTAGATCAAGGTCTCGGGGCTTTTTGCATTTCAAGAATCTACGTAAAGATTCTACGTAAAATACATCTCCTTTAGCACTCCTTGTAGCCCTTCTCCACGTCGATTGGTCATATTCGCGACACTCCCAAGCACTTCGACAGTTATTCTCCTTGAGCAGCATTGTACGCTTCTTCAAGCTAAGCCATGGCTACGGGTGTGCTTCACCAACGGCCTGCCGCACAAGGCCTATATCCAAACGATCCTGCCCCACGGGCTGAGCGCGCCCATTGTGCTGAAGGGGGCCAGATATGGCAGCACAGCGAAGCCTGTAAGCAGCGTGTGGACGCCATGGGGAACACGGAGACGTTCCAAAATCACACCAGGACGGTGGACGACCATTCGACTGAGTCGGTGGGTGGATCAAGACGGTTGAGGCGTTGGGCGCGCTTCAAGCTTCTGTCGGGCGGATCTGCGAGCCTGGCGGCGGTGGATGATCTGCACCAGGCAACTGGGCGTGACTTTAACTTGGTGGTGGGTCAGAAGCATAACGCTACGGGGGGAGCGGCGATATGCAGGAACGAACTGAACGACTGCGCGAGAGTGTGGC
>NZ_JBOICG010000332.1:0-5411 GCF_050739995.1 Pseudomonas sp.
CCAACAGGACGCAGGTGCTGACTGGCAATCCAAGCATGCTGAGGCGACCGACCGGCTGGCGGGTCTGCTGGGCAAACGCAGGGATGAAATCCTGGTGAATGGTTCGATGCAAAGTGCATTTTACGAGCGAGAACTCAATCTGCTAGGGACTGAGCGGCAGGTGCTGGAGCAGAGAGTCCTGAAAGTATTGACGCGCAGGGTGCTGAACAATTTCGCGGCGGCGAGTGGAACATTGCTCTGAACGGGCGGGTCAGACAGCACAAAGGGGACCCGAGGGTCCCCTTTAATTTGTCGTTGCGTGCTCTTTTTTTATTATTGAGGGGCGGTCTATTGTTGTTTTTGGCAACCGTTACCCTTTACCGCTGTTTTTGGCGACCCCCATCCGGGGTCAAGAGCAAACGTATTTTTTTGAGCGCTGACCTGCTTCTTCGTTATCGATCCAACCAGTGGGTAGCTACCTGAGGTAGTTTTATTTTTCTCTAACCGGTTGCGGGTTTCGGCACGCCGTACCCTGCGAAGCACATCTTCTCCAAAAAAATCTGTTAGCTGCGTCTCTGCCGTGTTGTTTTTGTTATGTCAGAGTCGTTTCGTCTTATTTTTATTAGGTTTGGCGCTTTTTATTCTTGTTATGCCATAGAGATAGCAGAAGCCGTGCCAACTTTTTTAAGTGCTTTAAAATCAACAGGTTATGTTTTATGAGAGAAATAGCCTACGGCAAAGATGACAAAATATGTTCCCGTGTTACTCGATGTGTAGCTGTGCGGTAACACATTGTCATGATCACGCTACTCAAACGGCGTTACGCGCCTTGGCTACACGCGAACCGGTGGGCCGGCCCAATACGTGGCTGATCTGTTGGCCTGCACGTATCAATGTGTCCAGGTCGATACCCGTCTCGATTCCCAGGCCGTTGAGCAGGTACAGCACATCTTCGGTGGCGACGTTACCGCTGGCGCCCTTGGCGTAAGGGCAGCCGCCGAGGCCTGCGATAGAGCTGTCGAAAACGTTGATACCTTCTAGCAGGCTGGCGTAGATATTGGCGATGGCCTGGCCATAAGTGTCGTGGAAGTGACCTGCCAACTTCTCCCGTGGCACCTGTGCCCCGACCACTTCGAATAACCGCCGCGTAGCGCCCGCAGTGCCAGTGCCGATGGTGTCGCCCAGGGACACTTCATAGCAGCCCATGGCATGTAACTCGCGCGCGACCGCCGCGACTTGCTCCGGTGCAATTTCACCTTCGTAAGGGCAGCCCAGCACACAGGACACATACCCGCGCACGCTGATGCCATGCTGCTTGGCCGCCGTCATGATGGGTGCGAAGCGCTCCAGGCTTTCGCTGATGGAACAGTTGATGTTGCGCTGGGAAAACGCCTCGGACGCCGCCGCAAATACCGCGACTTCTTTCACCCCGGCAGCCAGCGCATCTTCAAATCCACGCAGGTTCGGCGTCAGGGCACCGTAAGTCACGCCGGGCTTGCGCTGGATCTGTGCAAACACTTCTGCCGACCCGGCCATTTGCGGCACCCACTTGGGCGAGACAAAACTGCCGACTTCGATGTAGCTCACGCCCGCAGCACTGAGGGCGTCCACCAATTGGACCTTATCGGCCACGGTGATGGGTTGGGCTTCGTTCTGCAATCCGTCGCGTGGGCCGACTTCGACCAGGCGAACAGAGGAGGGGAGAGACATGGCAATTACCTTCTGATCAATGGCCAACCTGGCTCATGGTGTGCGCCAGGGCCTGGGTGCAGCGCTCTTCGGCGGTGTCCAGTTCCAGTTTCATCTGTTCGATATCCAGCAGTTGTTGCTCCAACTGCTCACGGCGCTCGGCGATCTTTGCCAGCATGCTGTTGAGCTGGATGTGATTGCCGCTGGTGGGGTCGTAGAGTTCGATCAGCTCGCGGCATTCGGCCAGTGAGAAACCGATGCGCTTGCCGCGCAAGATCAGCTTGAGGCTGACTTTGTCCCGCGCCGAGTAGATGCGCTCCTGGCCCCGGCGCTCCGGGCTCAGCAGGCCTTGCTCTTCATAGAAACGGATGGCGCGGGTGGTGATGTCGAGCTCGCGGGCGAGGTCGGAGATGCTGTAGGTCGTGCTCATGCGAGTACCCAAGAGATGGCTTGGGCGTTAGGCTAGTGGCTGGTTGACGTTAACGTCAAGGTCGACAGGTCAGGTTTGTTTGCCGTCCAGTTTCTTGTCCTGAGCCATGACCTGCTGGCACAACTCAATCATCTGCTCACGCATCCAGCGGTTCGCCGGGTCCTGGTCGGTGCTCTCATGCCAGTACAGATGGGTTTCCACAGGAGGCACGTCGTTGACCGGCAGGTTGAACCAGTGCAGCTCATGGCGGCGGGCGAAGCGTTCGGGCACGGTCATCACCATGTCGGTCTGCTGCAACACCTGGGAAGCCATCAAGTAATGCTGGGAACGCAGGGCGATCTTGCGCTGGATGCCCATCTTGCCCAGGGCCAGGTCGACATGGCCCAGGCCGTTACGGCGGCTGGAGATATGGATATGGGTCAGCGACAGGTAGTCATCCAGGGTGAATTTGTCCTTGCCCGCCAGCGGATGCCCCTTGCGCATCGCGCAGACATAGCGGTCTTCCATCAGCTTGACGTGACGCACTTGTGGGTCGGTGTTCAGCGGTGCGTCCACGGCAAAGTCCAGGCGCCCGGCGGCCAATTCTTTAGTGGTCTCGCGACGTTTGGACAGGAAGCTTTCAATCGCCACCGTGGGCGCCAGGCGGCGCAAGCGCTGGAACAATAGAGGCAGAATCACCGCCTCGGTGAGGTCGGTCATGCTGATGCGATAGGTCTTGGCCGCCTGTTGCGGGTTGAAAATCCGGCTTTCCTGCACCGACACCCGTAACAACGACAACGCATTGCGCACCGGGCCGATGATGTTCTGCGCCATGGGGGTGGGCACCATGCCTTGGGCGGTACGTACGAACAGCGGGTCGTTGAAGGTTTCGCGCAGGCGCGCCAGGGCGTTGGACACCGCCGGTTGGGTGATACCGACAATCTGCCCGGCGCGGGTCAGGTTGGCTTCGGTGTAGATCGCGTCAAAGACGATAAACAGGTTGAGGTCGACCTTGCTCAGATTCATTTCGTTGCGCTCTTATTGTCAGGTGGCGATTTGTCAGGTGTCCATGCGCCGATCATATATCGGTGATGAATGTTAATACACGCCGAGAATAGGCTAGGTAAATTATCAACGCTGTTCTAGCATCGAATGCATGACCTAAACAACCTCTCAAAGAAGGGAGCTGCTCATGGATTTCGCCTATTCGCCCAAGGTTCAGGAACTGCGTGAGCGCGTCACCGCGTTCATGGACGCCTACGTTTATCCGGCCGAGCCTGTGTTCGAACGCCAGGTTGCCGAAGGTGACCGCTGGCAGCCCACCGCCATCATGGAAGCGTTGAAAGCCAAGGCCAAAGCCGAAGGCCTGTGGAACCTGTTCCTGCCGGAATCCGAACTGGGCGCCGGGCTCACCAACCTTGAATACGCGCCGCTGGCCGAAATCATGGGCCGCTCCTTGCTCGGCCCGGAGCCGTTCAACTGCTCCGCTCCCGACACCGGCAACATGGAAGTGCTGGTGCGCTACGCCAATGAAGAACAGAAGCAGCGCTGGCTCGAGCCGTTGTTGCGCGGTGAGATCCGCTCCGCCTTCGCCATGACCGAGCCGGACGTGGCGTCCTCGGACGCCACCAACATGGCCGCCCGTGCCGAGCGCCAGGGCGACGAATGGGTGATCAACGGTAAAAAGTGGTGGACTTCCGGCGCCTGCGACCCGCGCTGCAAGATCCTGATCTTCATGGGCCTGAGCAATCCTGACGCGCCGCGTCACCAGCAGCACTCAATGATCCTGGTGCCGGTGGACACACCTGGCGTGAAAATCGTGCGCCCACTGCCAGTATTCGGCTACGACGACGCCCCCCATGGTCACGCCGAAGTGCTGTTCGACAACGTGCGGGTACCGTATGAAAACGTGCTGTTGGGTGAAGGTCGCGGCTTCGAAATTGCTCAGGGCCGGCTTGGCCCGGGTCGCATTCACCACTGCATGCGCTCCATCGGCATGGCCGAGCGTGCGCTGGAATTGATGTGCAAACGCTCTGTCAGCCGTACCGCGTTCGGCAAGCCGTTGGCGCGCTTGGGTGGCAACATCGACAAGATCGCCGACTCGCGCATGGAAATCGACATGGCGCGCCTGTTGACCCTGAAAGCCGCCTACATGATGGACACCGTCGGTAACAAAGTGGCGAAAAGCGAAATCGCCCAGATAAAGGTGGTGGCGCCGAATGTGGCGTTGAAGGTGATCGACCGTGCCATCCAGATTCATGGCGGTGCGGGTGTCTCCAACGACTTCCCGCTGGCCTACATGTACGCCATGCAACGCACCTTGCGCCTGGCCGACGGCCCGGACGAAGTGCACCGCGCGGCAATCGGCAAGTTCGAGATCGGCAAGTATGTGCCTCGGGAGCTGATGCGCAGCGGGCAATAAGACCGCGTCGCCTGCAATCGGGAGCAAGCCCCCTCCCACACTTGACCGCATTTCTCCAATAGGAATGCAGTCCAATGTGGGAGGGGCGGTGCGACGATTCGACTTGCCCCCGATGAGGCCAGTATCACCAGCACAAATCCCCCAGGGCTCAGTACACCCAGACCTCCACCCGCCGATTCTTGATCCGCCCCTCATCCGCCGTATTCGCCGCCACCGGCATCTGCGCACCAAACCCACGGATATCGCGCAGCACCACGCCACTCTTGACCAGTTCCCGCCGCACGGCCATCGCCCGCAGCTTCGACAGCAACGCCGCTCGCTGTGGATCATTCTTCACATCACCAAACCCCACCAGCGTGACCTGCTTATCCAGTTTGTCGTGGCTTCGGATATAGGCCACCACCCGCTGCAAATCCTGGCGAGCCTTGTTGTCCAGGCTGGCGCTGCCTTCCTCGAAACGGAAGTTCACGGTCAAGCGCTGGGCGTCCCGGGCAATGGTTTGATAATCCTCGGGCATCGACGGGCGTGGCTCCACGCCTATCGCCTGCACTTGCTGGGCAATAAAACCATTGCCTGCCACGATCGCCTGGCCTTTGTTGCTCTGGGTAAAGTCCACCAGTGCCTTGGCCCAAGGGTTATGGCTCGACGGCGGCAGATAAAAGAACAGCCGGCGTGACAACGGGTAATCCTCGGTGGCAATCAGGCTGGTCAGCGGCAACATGGGTTGCGAGTCGCCGTCGACAATCGCCACGGCTTTGGCCTGACGCACGTAGGGCAGGCCGATAAAACCGATACCTTGAGGATCGTGGCTCACGGCATCGGACAAGGCTTCGCTGGATTCGAAACGCTTGGCACTTGGGGCCAGCGGTTTACCGCGCCGGTTCAGTACCAATTCCTTGAACGTGTCATAGG
>NZ_JBOICG010000333.1:0-8509 GCF_050739995.1 Pseudomonas sp.
CATTGAGGCCATGGAGCAACAGGTGCGCGCGCGCCTGCTGGCGATTGCCGAGAAACGTGGCTTGAGTGTGACCATCAGCCCCCACTGGATCAGCCCGGCTACGCCATTCGACGCCGATTGCGTGGCGTGCGTGCAATCGTCGGTGGACGCCCTAGGCTACAGCCAGCAACGCATTGTCAGCGGCGCCGGTCACGATGCTATCCACTTGGCGCGCTACTGCCCGACCGCGATGATCTTCATCCCTTGCGTCGGTGGCCTGAGCCATAACGAAGCCGAGGATGTACTGCCCGAGGACGTACGCCAGGGCACCGATGTATTGCTTAACGCCGTGCTGAAACGCGCCGGCCAGGTTCAGTAAGGAGATAGCCCATGCGTACTTTTTTCCACCCCGAACAACTTCTGCACCATCCACGCAGCTATTACTCCCGTGGCCAGATGCGCACGCCGCAGGAAGTCCCCGAGCGCGCCCGCAACCTGCTGTTGGCCGCGCAAATCCTGGGGTTTGAGATTCAGCAGCCGACGGACTTCGGCCTTGATCCATTACTTGCCGTGCACAGTGCGCCGTACCTGGCCTTCCTTCAGGAAGCGCACCAGCGTTGGAAGGAAATCCCTGAGGACTGGGGCGACGAAGTCATGTCCAACATCTTCGTGCGCGAACCCAACGCCTTGCGCGGCATCCTTGCCCAGGCAGCGCGCTACCTGGCCGATGGCAGTTGCCCTATAGGCGAATTGACCTGGCGTTCGGCCTACTGGTCGGCCCAAAGCGCCGTTGCTGCAGCCAAGGACATCCTCGATGGCGCGCCGGCCGCTTACGCCTTGTGCCGACCGCCGGGCCATCATGCCCGTTACGATGCCGCGGGTGGCTTCTGCTACATCAACAATGCGGCGGTGGCTGCACAGGTACTGCGCGACGGTTTCCAGCGCGTTGCCGTGCTCGATACCGATATGCACCACGGCCAAGGTATCCAGGAGATTTTCTACGAGCGCGATGATGTGCTGTATGTGTCGATCCATGGCGACCCCACTAACTTCTACCCAGGCGTGGCCGGTTTTGCGGAGGAGCGTGGGAAGGGCGCGGGAGAGGGATTCAATCTCAATTTGCCGATGGCCCACGGCGCCAGTGAAGCCCTGTTTTTCGAGAAGGTGGAGCGGGCGTTGTCTGCCGTGAAGGACTTCTCGGCGGATGTGTTGGTGTTGTCCCTGGGCTTTGATATCTACGAGCTGGACCCGCAGAGCAAAGTCGCGGTCACGCGAGAAGGGTTCGCCCGGTTAGGCGAGTGCATACGGGCGCTGGGGTTGCCGAGTGTGATCGTGCAGGAGGGTGGGTATCACCTGGAAACGCTGGACAGTAATGCGCAGGCGTTTTTCGCCAGTCCGCAGGTGTGGGCCCGGTAATGCGCACCCTGGCGCTCGCGTGCCAGGGCTGCGCGTTCAGCGAAGTGCCTTACGGTGCGACGGTGTGGGCCTCCGGTGCCAATTCCAACACCCGGTTCCTGCCTCCTTCCGCCAACAGATAAGTCCCTCGACCCGTCGGTACAATCGACTGCGGCGCTTTGAGGAAAGACAGAATGGTTTGTTGCTTGCCCTGAGGGTCTACCAGCAACAACCGCGCCCGGTGTGTCGAGTCCTCGTTGATCCACAACCCACGTTCATCGCACATCAGGAACGTCGGCTTGTTCAGGCCCGCGAGTACCACCGGGTCTTGGCCGTCGTCGGTCAACTCACGCACCACACCTTTCTTCTTCTCCGTATAGAGCATCCGCCCATCCGTGCAGCGCACAATGGACTCGCCTTCCTGCACCTGATCGCGCAGCACGCTCAGGGACTGGTCGCTCCAACGGTAGCGCATCAGGCGACCGGTGGGCTTGCGGTCTTCAATGGCGTAGAGGTCGTCGCCCTCGACCCACAAGCCTTGTACGTTTTCACCGCGGAACAGTTCCGTGACGACACCGTCCTTGAGAAAGCTGACGGGCGCATTGTCAGACTCCTGGCTGAACACCCAGCCGCCACGGGTGGCGACCATGCCGTCGGGTTTGGACAGGTTGCCCACCACGACTTCGCGTTTTCCATTCCCATGGATACGCACGATACTGCCTAGCCCATCCTTGAGTTCCTGGGTGACCAGCAGCGAGCCGTCGTCCAGTGGCATCAGCGACGCGGCCTTGGCCACATCGCGATGAATCACTGCATAGCTCCAGCCATCGGTGGCACGCACGGGGTAAAAACTCTGCCAGGCAAAAAAGCCCAGGGTGGCGGCACAGAGCAAGCCGAGGATCCATGCACCGAATCGTAGTGTTCGGTAGGTTTTTATTGTTTGGGTCATTGATGTACGCCGAAGGGGAATGGGAAATAATCGAGTCGGACACCCTACCAAGCCTGCCGTTGAACTTCACCCTGGGATAATCGGCTGTCCCTGGAAAACGGTACCTGTATGCATCACCGACAACCCGATGTCAGTCTTTGTCGTTCTGCAACAGCGCTGTGTAATCTTGCCCGCCGTAAAACACGCCTATGATCGACACGGCTTGCGCCTGTGAATCCACCGTGAAGGCGATGACGGTGGTCTGTCGAAAATGAGTAGTGCGTAAGTGGGATAGCAGTTCGTCACGGCGGGTGCCACGTAACGGAAATACGCAAAGGCTTTCGCAATAGCTGATGATGTTGTCGACGAATCGTGCGGCGATGAGTGGGTCTCTGTTGGTACTGATGTAGTCTTCAAGGGCGTCAAGTTGGGCCAACGCCTCAGGCGAAAAGGCCACTGAGTAGCTCACGATTTACCGTTGCTTTTTCGTTGGCGCTTGGCGGCCATGTGCTGCCGAACTTGATCGACAGAGAGGGCCCGCTCTGGGTCGGCTTGCAAGGCAACAGCCGCCGGGACCACTTGCTCACGCAACCAGTCATCCATGGCCCGGTCCCGCGCCAGCAAGGCCCGTAGACCGTCACGTATGACTTCACTTTCGGTCGCATATTCACCCGCTGCGACTTTGGCTTTGACCAGTGCGGCCATTTCCAGAGGCAGCGTAATGCTCATTTGCTGGGTCGAGCGCATGGGGACGTCCGTCAATGATGGGTAGGATTCAATCCTACTCACCCCTTTGGTTGTTGCAAGGGGTAACTGACCGGCGTAACTGTCAGGTGTCTCATGGCTAATCCAAAAACTATCGGCATTCATGCAGGTCGAGCCTCACGGCGGCATCAGGATTGAATTGCAAGTATTGCCGCCATTTCCCGATCTTGCTTCTACGCCTCGCCGATAAAGTGCTGAATTTTATGACTTCATATTTGTAGCCGGCTATTGAGACAACCGCTGCATGACGTCACATCCACTCCCGTACGATAATGGCTCTCCCCCGACAGCCACTGGCCACCTCCGTGATCATCAACTTCGACCTCAACGACCTCCAAGCCTTCCGCGCCGTGGTAGACAAGGGCAGTTTTCGCGGCGCCGCCGAGGCCATCCGTATCTCGCAACCGGCTCTCAGTCGGCGTATCGAGAAGCTTGAATCAGCCCTCGATGTGAAGCTGTTCGAGCGCACCACCCGACGCGTCAGCCTGACCATGGTTGGCCGTGCGTTCCTGCCCCAGGTCGAGCGTATGCTCGATGACCTCGACATTGCCTTGATGGGCATCAGCAACGTGGCGTCCACGCGCATGGGCAACGTCACCATCGCCTGTGTGCCGTCTACCGCTTATTACTTCATGCCCCACGTGATCTCCGAGTTTCACAAGTTGTACCCGAAGATCCGCTTGCGGGTGCTGGATGCCAGCGCCGGTGAGGTGTGCAATGCGGTGGAGAGTGGCGAGGCGGATTTCGGCGTGAGTTTCAGCGGCAGCCTGGCCGATGAAGTGGAGTTCGAGCTGCTGTTGCAGGAACGCTACGTATTGGCCTGCCGTCGCGACCACCCACTCGCTGAGCGAGAGAGTGTGAGCTGGGCCGAAGCCTACGAACATGACTACATCACCGTGGATAAAACCTCAGGCAATCGCTTCCTGCTGGACCAAGCCTTGCGCGGCGTGCGAGTCAAGAAACCGAGTATCTGCGAGACCCACCACGTGACCACGATGATTGGGCTGGTGGAGGCTGGGCTGGGCGTGGCGATGGTGCCGTCGATTGCGATGCCGGCGTGCGAGCACCCGATTCTGGTGAGTGTGCCGCTGGTGGAGCCGCAGGTGATGCGCAATGTGGGCTTGATAAAACGCCGCGGGCGGACACTGCCGCCAGCGGCGCTGGAGTTGGAGCGGTTGGTGCGGGAGATGCCGTTTCGGTCAGCGTGACACCGAGTCCAGGCCGGTGGATTGCACTACCGGTTGCGCCTCGGGCGAAGCCAGGTATTTCAGCAGCGCCTTGGCCTGGGCGGGGTGTTCGGCGTTGACCGGAATACCCGCCGCAAAACGCGTCACGGACTGCACGTCTTCCGGGATCTTGCCGACATACGTCACCCCCGGTACCGGCAACAGTTCCGCCACCTGTTGCAGGCCCACCTCGTAGTCACCCTTGGCGACCTGTTCGGCCACCGGGAGGCGTTCGATCATGGTGCCTTTGGCGGGCATGCCGAGCTTCTTGAACAGCTCTTTCTCGACATACACACCGCTGGCGCTGTCCGAATACGCCACTGACTTGGCTTGGCTCAACACGGCTTTCAACTCGGCATCGGTGCCGATTGCGGGTTTGGCTGCGCCGGCTTTCACCACCAGGCCGATGCGCGAATCCGCCAACTCCACGCGGGACGCGGGGTCGACCTTGCCTTGCTTGATCAAGTCATCCAGGGCATAGCCGACCATGATCACTACGTCAGCGTGTTCGCCACGCGCCAGGCGGTTGGGAATCGCTTCCGGCGCTTTGCCCATGGACGGGCCGAGGATGGTGTCCAGGGTGTCACCACTCGCCCGGGAATATTGCGGACCGAGCAATTTATAGGCGGCCGTGAAGCCGCCAGAGGTCATCACCTTGAGTTCTTCGGCCTGGGCCGTCAGCGCCAGGGCGCCGAGGGCCAGGGCCGCGAGGCTGTTGAGCAGCGGCCGCATCACACCGCCTCCTGCATCACCTGCCCACGGGTATTGGCGCGGCGGTACAGGGCCAAGGTCGAGCACAGGGCGCACAGCGCGGCAAACATCATCCAGTAGGCCGGCGAAGCCTTGTCTTCGGTGATGTGAATGAACCAGGTGGAGATCGCCGGGGTAAAACCGCCGAAGATCGCGGTCGCCAGGCTATATGCCAGGGAGAAGCCGGCCACGCGCACTTCCACCGGCATGATTTCGGTCAGGGCCGGGATCATCGCGCCGTTGTACATGCCGTACAGGAAGGAGAACCACAGCAGGGTTTCCAGCATGTGCGCGAAGCTCGGCGCATTCACCACGAACGACAGCGCCGGGTAAGCGGTGATCACGGTGAGGGCGGTCATTACCACCAGCACCGGTTTGCGCCCGAAGCGGTCGCTCAGGGTGCCGCCGATCGGCAGCCAGACAAAGTTTGACACCGCCACCAGCAAGGTCACCAACAGGGCGTCGGAGGTGCTCAGTTGCAGCACGGTCTTGCCGAAAGTCGGCGCGTACACGGTGATCAGGTAGAAGGCGGTAGTGGTCATGGCGACCATCAGCATGCCGCCGATCACCACGGTCCAGTTCTTCGCCAGGGTCGCCAGCACTTCACGCATGCTCGGGCGATGCTTGCGGTTGGCGAACTCTTCGGTTTCCTGCAGGTTGCGCCGCAACACGAAGATGAACGGGATGATCACGCAACCGATGGCGAACGGAATGCGCCAACCCCAATCGGCCACCACGGCTGGTTCCATCCACTGGTTCAGGCCATAACCCAGGGCGGCCGCGACCACGATGGAGATCTGTTGGCTACCGGACTGCCAGCTGGTGTAGAAGCCTTTGCGGCCCGGGGTGGCCATTTCAGACAAGTACACCGACACGCCACCCAGTTCCGCACCGGCCGAGAAGCCTTGCAGCAGGCGGCCCAGCAGTACCAGCAAGGGTGCCCACAGGCCAATGGCTTGATAACCCGGCACCAGCACGATCAGCAGCGTGCCGCTGGCCATGATCGACAAGGTAACGATCAACCCTTTGCGGCGACCGACGTCATCGATGTAGGCACCCAGGATGATCGCGCCCAACGGACGCATCAGGAAGCCTGCGCCGAACACGGCGAAGGTCATCATTAATGACGCAAACTCATTGGCGGCGGGGAAGAACGCGGCAGCGATATAAGTGGCGTAGAAGCCGAACAGAAAGAAGTCGAACTGTTCGAGGAAGTTACCCGAAGTCACGCGGAAAACCGCACCAACTTTCGAGCGGGCAGAATCGGGCCGAGAAGGGCTAGTCATGGTTTTGTGTCTCCAGCGTTCTTTTTAAAGTGCTTGTTTCGCTTAAGACCGCGGATAGTGGCTGACACATTTAGAAATGATAAGTGAGTTATTTGGATGTATTGATGCGCGCAGGTTATCAATCGGGGCGACCAATCAAAATGCCCACCCTGTTCTATGCTGAAGGTGTGACCAATTCTTACGGATGGGAGGTGGCTATGGGTAATGAACAGAAGAAGCGGGATGAGCCGGAGCGTGAACAACCCCGGCGTCAGCGCGAAGAGGAAAAGCCCCAGACCTGGAAGCATCCTGACGACGGTACGGAACTGTCCGAGCGTGACCAGGAGTTTCCGCTCAAGCCTTGAAAACACGTACCCCGATCAATGGATCGGGGTGCACAACTCCACCAGCGTTCCATCTGGGCAGCGCACGTAAGACACCACTTGCCCCCAGGGCTTTGTGTTCGGTGGCGACAGCTCTGTCGCGCCTTGCGCAAGGGCCTTGGCGTGGGCGACGAACACATCTTCGGTGACGAAACCCACTTCCATCCCTAAAGGCTTGCGTGACGTGTGGGCTTGCACATGGCCGCCGTCGAAGTTCATTTCCCCCAACTCATGGGCGGCAAACGACAAGGTGGTGTCGCCGGTTTCCAGCTCTCCATAGGTGCCTGATTCATGCAGGAAACGGCGACTGAAACCGAAGGCTTTTTCAAAAAAAGCCAGGGAGGCGGCAACATCCGGTACGTAGATGATGGTGTAGGCGAACTTCATGGTTGGCAGTCCTTGCACATAGATAAGTAGCTGAGATTAAACCAGCAGCGACGTCGGAAATCCCGCCGCCAGCACCATATAGGCAATCACTGCCGCCAGGCACAAGCCAATAAATACTCGCAGCAGCGTCCTGACAGTAGGGTTGGCGATGAGTTGGACAACCCAGAGACAGAACCCGGCTACGACAATAGCCAAGGCGGAAATGACCAGCACGATGGTGTTCCTTTGACCTTCAAGAGCTGATTTATAGTCCCAAAGTGGTTCGATGAACAGTGTTCACATAGACGCAGCCTCGCGGGCTTTCTAAACTGCCGGCTGTCTTGGGGAAAGGGGCAGGCGCCGATGAATCGTAATGAACTACGCAAGGCCGACATCAACCTGATGGTGGTCTTCGAAGCACTGATGCTCGAGCGCAACGTGACGCGGGTGGCGGAGAAGCTGTTTCTTGGCCAGCCCACCATCAGTTCGGCCCTCAACCGTCTGCGCACATTGTTCAATGACCCGCTGTTCATCCGCGTCGGTCATCGCATGGAACCAACGGCGCGGGCCGAGGAGATCATCCAGCACCTGTCGCCGGCCTTGGATTCACTGTCGTCGGCCCTGAGCCTGACCCACGATTTCGACCCGTCCCAGAGCACCATGACCTTCCGCATCGGCCTGTCCGATGACGTCGAATTCGGCCTGCTGCCGCCGTTGTTGCGGGCCTTGCGCCAAGAGGCCCCCATAGTGGTGTTCGTCGTGCAGCACGTGGATTACTGGCGCATCCCGGACCTGCTGGCGTCCGGCGATATCACCGTCGGCATCACCCAGACCCGCGGCCTGCCGGCCAATGCCAAGCGCAAACTATTGCGGCATATCCGTCCGTGCCTGTTGCGTGCCGATGCCTCGGACACACCGCTGACCCTCGACGAATATTGCGCACGCCCCCATGTGCTGGTGTCCCACACCGCGAACGTGGCCGGGTTTGCCGATGAGTGGCTGGCGGAGATTGGCCGCAAGCGCCACGTGGTGCTGTCGGTGCCTCAATACAGTGCGCTGCCGGCGTTGCTCGCCGGCACCGACATGATCGCCAGCCTGCCGGATTACACCGCCCAGGCCATGGCCGCCGGAGGCAATCTGTTCTGTGAACCGTTCCCGTTCGAAACCCCGACCCTGGACTTGTCGATGGTCTGGCTCAGCCACGTTGACACCGATCCGGCGGAGCGCTGGATGCGTTCGCGGCTGGAGGCGTTCATGAGCGAGCGGGACATGCTGCCGGTGGTCGCACCCAAATCTTGAGATAAAACCTTCAGGGAGATCCAGGCATGGCCCCATCCCGTTCCTTGCTGCGTGGGCGCGGCAGTCATGACAGCGGCAAGGTTGGCATGGTCGAGCTGTTTTTCGACCTGGTGTTCGTGTTTGCCGTGACCCAGTTGTCCCATTCGCTGCTCG